>JAIRRQ010000041.1 GCA_031255895.1 Methanocalculaceae archaeon | reverse complement strand
TGAACTGAACCATTATAGTTTTTCATGACCAATTAGATAATCACAACAATGGTAGAACTCACAATCAAAAAACGCCATGCAATAAAAAAGAGTCGGCTTGCCACCCTCATGAAAAAACTTAACGAAACAATTGGTGATGATGCCGCTCTCTACGACGCTCCGATGATTGAAATCGCAGAAACAGCCTCTAAATTCAATATCTATATCATTGAAAAAAAATCGCTCATTATGGAACAAGATACCTGGGCGTTCCCAACACTAAGGGGTGCGATCCTTCGACCATTTTCCGGTAGACGGATCGTTGTGGATATGGGTACTATCCCCTACATGATCAACGGCGCAGATGTCATGCGACCAGGAGTAGTCTCCGTAACCGATGATGTGGTTGCGGGAAGTCCTGCTCTCGTCGTGGATGAAATTCATGACAAACCACTTGCCATCGTTATTCCTCAGTATGACGCTGCAAAAATTATTGCGCTGGAGAGAGGGAAGGTCGCAAAGAATATGCACTACATCGGAGACGATCTCTGGAATCTCGAACTCTAATCTGCGATCATACCAAAGCATTAAATAAACAACGAATAAACTATTTTTTACATGGGATTTCTCAACGGAGTTTTTGGATCAAAGAAGGGTACCCTTACTGAAGATGAATACATGAAGCTTGATCTCGCCTCCTACGAAGGTGTTGCAGGTGCCGAGGAACCGGCGATCATGTACGTAAAGGTTGCAAACATTGCCGGCATCAAGGATTGCCCCCGTGTCAAGGACGAGGTATACAATAACAATATTGTCATCGCCGATATCACCAAACTCAAGCTCGACAAAATCATGTTTGATCGCGTGATGGGCGATTTGCGTGCTGTCTCCATGGATGTAAATGGCGATATCATTGGTCTCGGCGATCAGCGATACGTCGTCATCACACCGACGGGCGTCCGCATCTCTCGTGAAAAAATAGGGGGCATGTAAACTCGATGCATCGGGTTGTCCCAGGACCCTGTCCTGAATGCAGCAAAAAAATCGATTATATTTACGATACGGAAAATATACCTTATTTTTCTGATATTTTGTTGTTGAGTGGTGTCTGTTCAAACTGCGGTTTTCGCATCACGGATACAATGATCCTAAACGATCATGAGCCGTGTCGCTGGGAAATAAAAGTTGAAACACCCGAAGATCTGGATATCCGCGTGATTCGTAGTATGCATGGAGAAATAGATATTTTGGAATTCGGGATAAATATTCACCCAGGACCCGCATGCAACGGTTTTGTGTCCAACATAGAAGGGGTGCTGATGCGTGCCGAGGATGCAATTTACCGTGCTCTTTCTTCCTGTGAAGAAAACGAGGCTGCAACCGCAAGAGATTTGTTGGAGAAAATAGATCAGGCACGTCATTCAAACCATCCCTTTACGGTGATTATCTCTGATCCGACGGGAAACTCAGGAATTGTCTCGACGAAAGCTATGAAAACAAAACTGGATGTGAAATTACAGTCAGACGGATGCACGATTCATCCTCTGGCATGAACTATTTTCGAATATATGGACTCTGCAACAAAACGACACGTGTTGACAACTACCGAGGAGATACGATTAAAGAAATTTCTTGCAAATCGAGTATCTGACTCACGACTTGATGATCTAACACATTCATATATCGAAAAAATTACGGGGAAAAACGGGAAAAATGTCCATAAAACTGGGTTAAACGATCAACGTGATCGATGGAGAGACGAAAACGTCCTCGAAAAGATCCGTACTGCGATCACAACACAAAAAAACACCTACTGGAAGGTCGGAAAGCATCGCATTGTGCAGTACAAGGGCAGCTACAGTGTACTCGGATACATGGCATACCAGATGCCAGGATATATTGCAGAATTTTCGGAATTTTTTATTCGACTTCTTCGCGAGGGAATAATCCGGGATCATATCCATATTCTGGATGTAGGCGCGGGCCCAGGTACGGTAGAAATTGCGATTGCTCGTGTGTTGGAATTGTGTGACGGTGTAACGGCAGATGTTATTCCACTGGAGCGATCAGAGGTGTTCCGCGATGCATATCTGGCGATCGTGCCGAAATTTGTAAAAATCACAGGTAATCGCGTCGTCACGTCAAGACCAATCGCAGCTGACATCATGGAAACGATACCGGACGGTGAATTCGATATGATAGTCTGCTCAAACGTAATAAATGAGCTGGAGGTTTATGGTGATGCAAAAATCGATCTGATTATGCGACTTTCGGATCATCTGGTTCCTGATGGAAACCTGGTTCTGCTCGAACCTGCAGATCTGGAGAACTCGATTGCATTGCGAAATCTTTCCCGCGATCTGAAACGTCGTGGTCTTACACTGTATGCACCGTGTAATGATATTCGGGGTGTCCATTGTCAAGTGTCCCCCTGCTGGACATTCACAACGTACGCGGACATAAAACCTACGAGACTGATGTTTGCATTAGGCAGTGAAGAAAAAAAATTCCGATTCATGAACACGGATGTGAAATTTTCTTACGCGATTCTCCGTAAAGATGGACATCGACGTTGCGGATATCGCGTGCCTGCGACGGCGAAACGCGCGAGACTCTCTCAGTTGAAAAAACATGTAGGTAAACGTATTCACATTACGGTGTCGATGATATCATCTGACATCGGCGATGCGAAAAATTACCTGTATCTGGTCTGCGATGGGACCGGTAGCATGCCAACGTACATTGCGCTTCCTGCGCATCATCGCAACCACAAACATGAGGCTTTGCTGTCTGCCCCCTATGGTTCGGTTGTTGCGATCGATTCAGTTCTGGTACGTTTCAATAAAAATCAAAACGCCTATAACCTACTGATGGCACCAGAAAGTATCACACGATTGATTGTAGGGATTGCAGGCCAATCCGC
>JAIRRQ010000072.1 GCA_031255895.1 Methanocalculaceae archaeon | reverse complement strand
ATCACAATGAAAAATGAACATTCACGTGATCACATCCCAACAAAATATAAATCATCCTTTCCAATACTAATATTGCCTTATTTACAAGGAAGGAAAATCAAAATGGATAAATATCGCTGTGCAATCTGCGGATATGTATATGACCCTGAAAAAGGAGCAGGTATTATGCACCCAGCAGGAACCACCTTTGAAGATCTCCCGGACACTTGGAAATGCCCAGTCTGTAGCGCATCCAAAAACCAGTTTAAAAAGGTGTAGTCATCAATGGCAACGCGTGAGATTTGCGATCGGATCTACTCCGTCGGAACGATTGACTGGGACCTCCGGTATTTCGATGCTATCATGCCAACTCCGCGAGGCAGCAGTTACAACGCCTATCTTGTCAAAGGTAGCAAGAAAACTGCGCTAATTGATACCTGTAAACCGAACGACGAGGCAGATTTCATCACTAACCTCATGCACCTCGAACAACACGTACTTGATTACATTGTTGTCGACCATGCGGAACAAGATCACTCCGGTCTTCTGCCACTGCTTCTTGAAGTATATCCATGTGCGAAGATCGTCACCAACGAAATTTGTAAGGATCTACTACTGGCAATGCATCATCTCGAAGAAGCTGAAGAGAGGTTCATTACCATCGGTGACAAGGAAACTCTTTCTCTTGGAGACAAAACGCTAAAATTCCATCTCACCCCTTGGGTTCACTGGCCAGACACCATGTTTACCGAAGTAGTGGAGGATAGAATACTCTTCACAACCGATTTTCTCGGCACCCATTATGCTGCTCCGGCTCTCTACCAGGATGACGAAAATCCAGACTACCTTGAGGCAGCAAAGCGGTACTATGCTGCGATCATGATGCCATTCCAATCGTCGGTACAGAAGCATCTCGAACTCATTGACGAGATTGGTCCAAAGATCATCGGACCAAGCCACGGTCCATTACTGAAAATGCCGGCAAAAATTTTCGATCTCTACCGCGACTGGTCAGACGATAATCCTAAAAATCTCGTCATCGTTGCTTATGTCTCGATGCACGGAAGTACTGAACTGATGACCAAATTCCTCGTGGATGAACTCGTGCAACGAGAAGTGCCAGTTCAACAGTACAATCTTTTAGAAACCGATACCGGTGTTCTCGGCAGTGCCATTGTGGATGCAGCAACGATTATTGTCGCCACCCCGACCATTCTCTTCGGTCCGCATCCAGTCGCCGTGAACGCCGCCTATCTGATCCGTGCCCTTCGTCCAAAGGTAAAACATCTTGGAGTGATTGGATCCTATGGATGGGGCACGAACGCCGTCAATTATCTCGGAGAGGTGCTCGCTCCTCTCGGTGCAGAGATGCTGGATTCAGTGTACATCAAAGGCCACCCTGATGATGAAGCAATCAAAGCCCTTCATGCGATGGCAGATGCGATTGAACAACGTCACAAAATGCTCTAAATTTTATTCAATTTCCTTTTTTTATTATAATTATCGCAAACCTCAGATATATATTGTATTCAGGCAAACATATCTACTGTGACAGAAGTTAGTGAGATCTACAAGTGCAACATTTGTAATAATACCATCTGGATCATCAGCAAGGGTGCAGGTGAACTTTCCTGCTGCGGTGAGACGATGCACAAACAGATGGAGAACGCCACCGATGCAGCGCAGGAAAAACACATCCCAATTGTAACAAAGATTGACAGTGGTTACAAAATTTCGGTTGGAAGTATTGCCCACCCGATGGAAACTGAACACTACATCACCTGGATTGCCTTGATGACTGATGATGGTGTTGTTCATGAGAAATTTTTTTCACCCGGAGAGAAACCAGAAATCATCATCAAGACAACGGCAAAAGCGATCAAGACTTGCGAGTACTGCAACAAACACGGTCTATGGTCCAAGACGGAATAATTATTTCCATTCAATTTTTTTCGAATACAAGGCACAACCACTATAACATTTTTCTGCATTTTTCGAGAGGGATTGTGTAATGTGTTTTTTGTTTCTGTTTTTGTGATTCTGTGCAACGAAATTTATTCCAGGAATATTTACAGATAAAAACTCATAAACAACGAAAATCAGAACACATTCACGAATGAATAATTAAAATTTGCAGATGTACCCTCAAATATCATTCCAAAATGCTTTTTTTCGCAATCCACATTATTTAGTCTCACCATAGGTGATTTCAGGTGATTTGATTTCATCATACAAGAAAATAAACACATCAAGGATTTCAAATTTTGATTTGAATTGTTCGTACTTTCCAAATAAGTCTTTACTTTTTTGTTTGTTTGCGGACGCTTTACTCCGATAAATATGCAAATAATCCCTTTTTTCGACAAAATATTTCGAATGAACATACTGTATTTTCTTGGCGATATTAAGTACTCATGCAAAACATGGTTTTATGACAAGTAATCATTCTCAAACCGGAGGATGTACTTGCATTTTTTGTAGATTTTTTGCAATATTCGAGTCGACAATTCCATCATTGCGCGGGACCTCTCTCTTGTGAGGAACATATGATCATATATATGCATTATCCAAACGATGGAAACATGATTTTCAGTGTATTTGCTTCGGCATCTCGTTCACATGGATAGCTGAAAGGTTTTTTCTAAATTTAGAATAAATCATAACAGAACTATGAAATTCCATTCAGAACTCAAGATTCAGTCATATTTATTCACCAGTAGAACGTAACAAATAGTGTATTTTCCAATCACAAATCCAAGGTGAGAACGAAAATACTCGTGCAAACGATAACATTCCATACCAAGATGATATATTTCCGAGATAATCAACAAATGAAGCTCCGGAGAAGATACTTTGGATATACATCACCCCACAATTCGAGATACTCTTCAATGATAATTATCTTCACCTTTTTTACCTTTTAGATTCAGTCAGACGATGACACATTGTGACAAATGATCTCCTATTGATATCTGAAAATAATTCGTTTTTAAGCAATAAATACTAAGAAAATGTGACAAATATAGCTGAAACAAATGCATTTATGATACATTTTCATGTGAATATCTAGTCTGTCAAGACATACATATAATGTGAAAAAAAGAGTCGGAAACATCAATAAAAATAAAACGAGCAAATGGGTGTTCGAAAAAATTCAAAGGGTAAGTCCGGTTTTCACAAATCGAGCAATCAATGCATCCATTTGAATACCCACATCCGCGCCTTCACTCAAACGGAAATCTGTTTCACCGAGATGATCGATCAGCAAGACTTTCAGTTTGCGATCAAGCGATTCCGAAGTGGAGATTGCCCGATACATTTGGTTGAGCAGTTCGTTTGGTGCAATACCGCGATCATACATCAACGTCCGAAGTGCCCTCTCCGCTGTTTCGAAATCGCCGGAAAGTGCGATCGATACGAGATCTTCGACTTCCTCTGGTTTTGCGTTTGAGGTGATCACATAAACATTCTCCGCGATCACGACATTTGACACAATGGCCGCACCTTGTAAGGCATTAATTGCTTTTCGCATATCCCCCTGAGCAATATAGGTGATTGCCGCGTAAGCACTCTCCTCGAGGACGATACCCTCCACATCTGCGATGCGACGCATTTCCTCCATGATTGCCATATTATCCAGTGGTCGGAACCGATAGATGGCACAACGACTCTGGATCGGATCAATGATCTTGGACGAATAGTTACAGGAAAGAATGAAGCGGCAGGTTTCTGCATAATTCTCCATCGTCCGACGAAGTGCTGCCTGTGCATCGTGAGTCAGTGCGTCTGCCTCATCTAAAAACAGAATCTTAAAAGTCGCATCGCCGAGAGGTGACGTCCTGGCAAACTGTTTGATTTGATTGCGGACAACATCAATGCCACGTTCATCAGAAGCGTTCAATTCGCGAAAATTCAGATCCCAGGTATTACCAAACATTTCGTGTGCTAGCGCAATCGCACAGGTTGTCTTGCCAACACCCGTAGATCCAGTGAACAGCAGATGAGGAAGTGCTCTGTTCGTTACGTACGATTGTAACCGTTCAACAATCTCCCGTTGTCCTACAACTTCTGAGAGATTCCATGGGCGATATTTTTCAATCCAGATGTCGGATGACTCCATAGTACTCATTAATTAGGGTGTGCAACGGAATAATTTCTTGTATCCATGCCCAAAAAAACTTACAACCAAAATGCAAATAGTACAAGAACATGAGGTCATCGAATCATCATCCACTCTCGCGAATGACTGTTGCGGCATGCATTACCGCATGGGAGCTAACCAGTGAAAATGTCTCGGTAGCTTCTGGTGGAGGATTTCGAACACCGTACGGAATTTTTTCCGACGTCATATTTTTCGTCGGAACTCTAACAGAAAAAACGTTGAAAAACGATCAATTGTCATCTCTTCGCATAAGCGATCCGACCGGTGTCATCACTCTATCTCTTGTCCCACAGAATACTGTCCTCATTCGCACGGCTGAAACACTCGATATTCCCAGTTTTGTCGCGATCACCGCAACCGTGAAATTCCGCATATGCGCTGGAAAATCCCACTTGGAATTGCACCCTGTCATTCTTACTCCAGTCAATCGGAAAATACGGGATGCATGGTTATGTTGCGTCGCAATAAGAGCGCTTGCACGCATCACCGCATTCCCACCATCATCCGAACGAAAAAAATTTGTGGACGTTCTCAGAAATGCCCTCACAAATGTCAAGGACGAAAATTTTGATCCAATCTCTATGTATGAAAATTCAACTACAGTCACAGACAATCAGCTGCTTCTGATCATCGCCGAACTCTCTGGTAAAAAAGGAGCGACAATATCAGATGTCATCAGTCGTGTGAAAACGCTCGGTATGAGCGAAATTGATGCAAAAAACGCACTATCCCGTCTGATGGAAAAGGGAGAGTGCTACGCGCCAACTATCGAACTCATCAAAATAGCATGAAAACGTGAGATGAATCCAA
>JAIRRQ010000020.1 GCA_031255895.1 Methanocalculaceae archaeon | reverse complement strand
TGTTGACGGAAAAATAGTAAACGACAGCAAGATTCCAAACTTTGCAAATGGGAGTAGATCAAAAATGATCGATTTTCAGTGAATACGAATCCTGAATGATTGGGTCACTGCAACATGATACCTCTCATGGTGGGTATTGGGGGCGAACGGCTACAGAACGATGAATATGAACCAAACGGCGTAATCAGTGGTAATTGCACTAGATAGTGCAGTGATGAGCTGGATGAGATATACACTCTCCAGAACAACATGCAGGTAACAATGACTGCAAAAACTCCTCTGTTCCGTGGGGTAGAAATACTGTCACTAAAAACTAGAACAAACACGAAATCAGCCTGGTTTCGGCATTAAGACAAACCTGATTTTTGATACAGCACGTACCCGTTCCAGATTGTATGGGTCGAATGCAACATCCTGTTCCACTGTGATTGGGATGATTTGATCATCCGGATTTTGAAATGCCAATCCCACAATCATCTGTATTTTCGAAGGATTTCAGCGTTGTTTGATGTCTTCGTCATCATGATGACTGTGTTTTTGTTCATCTTGTCGTTGTGGATTTTGTGGCAATATCATGTGAAACGGGTATAATGGATTTTCCCCAATTCCAAATATCATGTACCTCTATCGGAAAAAAGAGATTGTGAGGGATCACAAAAGCTACGCTTCCTAGGATTCTTCAAGAATAACGTTCTCGGATTCTGCAGCTGCACGGGCAAGTATCGCTTTCTCTAGCTTCTGAATTTTTGCTGAAAGTGATGGGACTGTAAGCACCGCCGCATCGCGTTCAACCGGTGGGTTCATTCGTGTCACATTTTCGTATCCGATGATATTGATTGCAACATCCGTCGGCAAATTCTCAGTCCTCTGCAAAATTTCTAGCATTTCGTTGCTGAAATATGTGTCAAGTGCAATCTTTCTTTTCGTCATATGGGACAGTTCACCGATAAATCGGCAGATCTGATCCAGTTCAAATGGTGTAATTTGACGAGAAAATTCATAATCCTCAATCCTTTTGAGCGTGCTTACAATCGCCTGAAGTGCTTCGGGTGTCACCACAAATACCGTACAGCGAACAGATTCAAACACAAATTTCGTCAGATCAGCAGCAATTTCACTAGGTACCACGAGATAGGCCTCGCCACGAACTCCATCCTCTTTGGCAGCCTCCAACAGTTCTGTCGCCTTTTCGGTCACATGTCTCGTGATATCTGCAATTTTATCCGGAGATGCTGGAGACACGGTATTGAAAAAAACGTAACTATTGTTCACCAGAACCGCAAAATTTGGATGTGAGATTCCTCGATAAGTTGTCTCTGTCTTCAGGTCTAGATGTAGTTCCTCACAGATCTTTGCCAATATTTCGCCAACATGGATCTGATGCCTTGCGAATATCTCCATCATATTCTGACGTGTTGCAATCTCCGCAACTTTTTTCTCCTCTTCAAATTTTGTCGAAAGAGTGTTTAAGCGTTCAGCTTCAACTGCAAGCGCAGCATATTTTGCATCACGTTCCTTCACGTAGCCGTCAATTTCATCCTGTTGCACCGTGAGTTTCCTTGTGGTGGCATTCAGTTCTTTTCGCAAATCATCGATTTCTTTCTCACGATAGAGGTACTGCTCGCGGAAAGTTCTTGCTTGATCGTTGTCCGCCAGATGAGCAGTACGTTCTGCAGAAAGATCAGCAATAAGGGCATCGTGTTCGTTGGAGAGGGTAGCATGAGCAGTGGACAATTCTTTGTACTGGTCGTTTAAGATGGTAAGCTCTGCTTGGCGGGCACCCTCTTCAGTCTCCCATTGTTTGGCAGAATTTGCATTTGCGGATGCGATCCTTGTCATCTCATCGAGTTTATTCCTTAATATTTTCAATTCATCTGAAAGATTGCCCACATCATCGTGGAGATTCTCATTCAGGGATTTCATCTCGACCAGATGAGAGTTCAGATCCCCTATCTCAGCCTCTCGTAGCGCGGCAAGCCCTTCCATTTCAGCAAGTTTTTGTTGCGCCTGAGAGAGATTCTCAATCAGAACCTTACACTCCTCTTCAGCAACTATCGCCACATCACAGATCTTCTTCCAGGAAAAAAGACGTGCTCCTGTACCTGCTCTGTGGATTTTTCCGAAGAATGCACCAAGATTATCCGAATCACTCATAATCTAATCACAAAATTATATGTGCTTCCTATCAGATAATACATTCGCATTTTCCAATAGAGGGTAAATATGAAAAAAGAGTTATCGGCTCTGGTTTTTTTCATAGACCACTAAACGGGTGATCATCTGAACAGCCGCCATCACTTGTGAAGTGGTAATCACCTGTACCGAACAAAGAGGTGAGGCATATAGACACTTTGTCAGATACATCATGCACTCGTCTGGGACGACGATAAATGTCTCTTTGCGGCAGTTAACAGCATCAACTAAACTCGCCAATTTTTTGGCAACATCGCGGATGAGTCTGTCAGCTTCTCTCAGATCCCTGTAAGACGTCGGGGAAAATGCTGTAAACAACACGCGATGGCTGTTTATCTTGGCAAGATATCCGTACTTCTCTGTTGTGGGAACGGTCCCTGTTGCTTCTGTGATACTGGTTTTTGTCTGGTCACTGTGTTTTTTCCACTCCTCGAGGATCTCGCTGATGATGTCCAAGTACGTGGAAAGTGTCTTCTGTTTTGCGGAAAGATCGGATTGAAGGGATTGTTTGGTTCGTTCAAGTTGATTGATCTCTTTTTCAAGTATTGCTTGTTCCTCTTTCAGTTGTTTTTGCCTCTGTTGGAATTCAGAATTGGCATGAACGGTCGCAAAACCCATACGATTGATATCTGTCAGCATCTGTTTTTTAGCACCTTTCAATATGTTTAGTTCTTGTTTCAGTTCAGAGATCTCTGCATCGCGGGAATCAAGCGTGGTCTTAAGGCAATGAATCTCCGTTAAATGATGCTCTCTCTCCTCGAGGTTCGCGTTGAGGTTGGAAATGATCTTTTCGAAAGAGGATATTCTATCAAGTGCATCATTCTTTTCGCACAGGGTGTTGGTGTACTCGGTTGTCAGTGTGATGTATCGTTCAGTTTTTTCCGACAGTTCGTACTTCATTTGTGCAAGAGATTGTTCCAACTCCGCAGTTTTACTGACTGCAACTGCAAGGTCACCTTCGAGTTGTGATATCTGATTCTTCTGGGAAACGAGGTTTTCTTCCTGTTTGCAAATCTTGTTTTCTTTGAATTTTCCGTCCTCAGCCCAGTTTTTTGTGTTGATTTCGTAGCTGTCCATCAAAAGTTCATGTGCGGTAGTCTCTTCAATGAGTTTTTCTGATAATCGTGTGGATTCCGCGATTGCTTGATTATATTTTGTAGTAAGTTCTGCAATTTCCCGCTCGAGTTGTTCGATATTTTTGTTTGCGGAAGAAAGTGATCTTGCGATTTCCAGATATTCATTTCCCGCAGAAACTATTTCGGACTGAATCTTACCCCAGAAAAACAATCGTTTTGAAATTCCGATTTCCGAAAGCTTGCGGTATCGGTTCGAGTTTCCTGCACTAATATTATCAATCATGCCTCTGATACCTACCATATTTATATCATCATCAGATATGATGATAAATGTTCGTTTTTATCCGAACTCAGGGTTTGCTAAATGTATGTTTTTTCGTTTCTTCCATCTTCAGTAACTCCTTCTTGATCTGTAATTCAGGAGTAAAGCCGCCGAGTGTTTTGTCCGTCGCGACAACACGATGGCAAGGAATGATCAATGCAGTTGGATTTTTTGCCATGGCATTACCAACGACCCGTGGGTGCGTGTCGGCTGCAAGAGCAATCTCCAGGTATGTTCGTGTCTCGCCGTAGGGAATTTCTGAGACCATCTGGTAGATGTGAGAATATGTGGTGTCGCCGGAAATGGCTATCGAAACAAGCGGTACAAATGAATCGTTCCTTCCTGCAAGAAATTTCGTGAATTGTATCGGAATCACACCTTCTGGAGCTGTTTTGACGAATTTCACCTGGTGGACGATGTTCTTATCCCAGGAGATGATCACCTTCCAGAGGCCGAATTTACAGGATCCTGTCTGCATCAATTTAAATCACTACTTCCACTTTGCGAGAATACCTGGCAGCGTATCTGAGTCACATTCCTTTATTTCTGCCTGTATCCACGGTGGGAGGCCTGCGAAGATCTCAGGATCCAGAAATCGTGTCTCACCAAGAAGCAGAACGCCTCGGTCGGTTTCGGTACGGAGAACGCGACCGAGCGCTTGCATTGCCTTGTTCATTGCTGGAAGGGTATAGGCGATGAATTCCCCCTCTGTGCCGAATTTTCGGTGGAAATGGTCGTTGATCATTCTACGCACCTGGGTAAACGGGGCAAGTGGCAGCCCTATCACCATTGCTGCAGCCAATTGATTACCGCGATAGTCAAGTCCCTCACTCCATTTTCCACCGCAGACTGCAAACATGATTCCCGATTTTTGCTGTGTGGGTAGAGTCACAAATTCTTTGAGTGCGGTGTTTGCTTCCTCGGTCTTGCGGGGTTCGATAAACACCTGTTTGGTGCGAATTTTGCTTTCACAGAGTTTCGCGTACTGACTCTGGAGTTGATACGAAGGGAAGTAGATCGCGACATTTCCGGGGAGTTTTGAGAAACTGAGAATGCTTGCAACAATTGCATTCGTGTTCTCTATGTTCTGTCGTTGAGAGAATGCAGTGGTGATATCACGGCTTGCGAGCACCAGTCGATTTCTTTTCGGGAAAGAGTTTGACAGGGACATGGTCGCGACTGGCATTTCACCGAAGTAGTAGCGGCGATAGGATTCGACAGGTGCAAGGGTTCCGCTGATGAGAACAGTCGCCGCGTGCATGGAGATCATCTCCTGAAGTCGTCCAGCAGGATCGATGTTTCGCACTTCAAGTGTTATTGTTTCTCCGCTTCTGACATAGACCGTGAGATAGGATGGGTCAGATGAAGAACGATAAATACTGAATAAAAATTCGCAAATACGTTCAATTGCCGTTTCTCGGTATTCTGCTTTCTGGATATTCGCCTCGCGAAGCGTGTCTTTGATCGAGAGCAGATCATCTAAGATGTAGTCGAGTTTCGGATACAGTGAGCCTTTGATCAACAACCGGTTGAAGATTGTCGGGTCAAACCAATCTTCGATCTCGTTCGAACGTTTAAGTCCGTTCATGAATTCCGCGATACGGGGTAAAACGTGCCGAACGGCTTCTGCTCCCCTTATTTTTCCACGAATGGAGGCAAGTTCATGTGAGGCACTCTCGACGTCATTTTCGCTTAAACGGATGCTTTGAATGTTCTGAATGATGTCGCCTAGGTTGTGGGCTTCATCTAAGAGCATCATGATGTCTGTTGGTTCGCGCTGGAGGGTGACATATAATTGCTCACGGATGTCGTCGTTAAAGAGATGATGATAGTTGAGTATGACAACGTCTGCTCCACGGGCGGCGGAGAGCATGAGATCATACGGACAAATACCACCGGCGAATTTGTGGAGATCGATGGGCATGATAACCGTTTTTTGTGCCCGTTCGGATTTGATTCGCATCTCAGGTGAGGGAATCATCCGCCGTCCTCCATCCTCATCATGGATGAAAATGCGGCTGTTGATGAAGTAGGGGCAGATCATCGGGTGGTCGCGATCCTGTTTGCGGATTTGTTCCTGAATCATTTTGTCTTTGGCAGGTATTATAGAGCCGCGATCAGCACGTTCTTGCATTAAAGCAGTGGAAAATGCTTTGACGCCTTCACATCTACGGTAAATGTCACCATAACCACCTAGTGGACACATGTTTCCTTTGCCTATGAGATAGGCAAACTTGAGTTCCCTCTTTTTCTTCTGTCGGATGAGTTCAAGTTCACGGATGAAAATTTGGAGCTGTGAGATAGTTCTGACTGCTATGAATATTTTTTTACCATTTGCTTCGGCAAGAAGTGGAGCAACCACACTTGATTTACCACTGCCAGTAGGGGCGTCTATCATGAGAATGCCGCCTTCCCGTGCGGTTTTTGCTACCGCTTCCAGCATTTTTTTCTGATTTTCGCGGTAGAATTGATATGGGAAGTAGTCGGCGATGGTTGACATTGATGCAATATTATTTGGATTTTCTGCAATAATGGAGTTGTGCTTTGTTTGAATTTGGGGATCAAAATTCGCTGAGGATTTTCGCGTGTATTGTGCCTGATAATATAAAATACATATTGTTTTGTTATTACTGTTTGTAGTGATGTTGCAGAAATTCTTGATAGGAATGTATCTCGAGTGAATTATAATGGAGGATACTCATATCTACGTCCTGATAGATGAGCAATATGGAACAATGAAGGGAAGATGGGCGTTAAATGTACTCATCTTGGATGGGTGAATTCAGGTACACATCGGTTTAAAATGATATTGACAGAAAACCAACGTATTGGGCCGCATATTCACTTTGTTGTATTGATCGAGGCATTCCCGAATCTACCGCTTGGCATCATATTTCCTATTGGGGACATTACATTCCAATTAAAATTTAATATGATTAGGCACAGGTACGATGAACAATATAGAGACTAGAGAATGAGACGGATGAATTTGAGGGTCATGTTGATGTCGTCTCTTATCCTAGAATATTCCTTGTTATAAAGATTCATTGGACATTCAAGGCATCGGATGGAGAATATGTTAGAAATATAGAGGAATTATACCTGCCGATTGGTTGGAAAAATCCTCATTCTTTTTGCATTCGTGGGAAACATTTGTACTATCCTTCACCTGCTGGTCTTTTTCCAGAGCAGTTGAATGTCTGTGGCGAAATATACTAGATATGATCAATTCAACTAATGCTCTTAATCTGTGTGATGCTTCGATAGAAAATCATGCATTGTATTTTTATCCTTACGTTTTTGGAAATTCCATTTACATCATATTCATTGTAATGGTCAATTCGATACATTTCTTTTTATTTTATTCCAATAGTATTATTCTTAATAGTATAGTGGGTATAGGTGTAGATCCATCACTTCACTAGATCTGAGAGACAACTGCTACTATTTGTTTGTTCTTGCTCCGTTTTTTACAAAATAATGTATGGTATTTGTTTTGATTGGGGTGAAAAAGTGTTTCCTGCACAAAAACCAAGATCCGGATACAGTACTCTGTTCAACGAAATGTTGTCTACAGTTGCAGCAAGCAACGGGCGAACAACAACTCTGAATTTCATAAAAAACAGTTCTTTTCAGACGTGGATAATTATTTAAATGTCGCCACAGAATGGATTTTGGATGAGATGGGTAGGGCAGCGGTAATCAGACATCACACTCCTCCCAAGTAGGGGATCGATAGATGTATTTCCAAAAGAAATTCGTCCAAATTTCAGACAATTTAGGTAGTAATGGAAAAGAATATTGAGATAAAGCAGATTGTATGTCTCACCTCGAGAATGTGTTCTTGAAATACTAGAATTCATTTTTTATTAAATTAATTGTTTTTTCCTATTCTGACTGGAATGACTGCAAATATCACACGTTTTCGCTCTTCTTATAGTGTACTGCGGGGAGAGGAAACGTGGGCACAGTATTTCTTCGTTGATCTCTTTTTTGATCGATGGTTGTGTTATTTTCATTCAGGTTGTCGTTTTTCCAGGAACAAGGATCATTGATATGATTAGTTGTGAGCTGACATTTTCGACCAGGAATGAAATGGGATGTGCGGGAATGATGATGTATTCAATGTGCATTTCGAAATGTTTTTCTTGTTTCATCAATTTTTCTGACGATAGAAAAGGATATTGATGAGAACAGCAATACTGATTATTATGATGAAGCTGCAGCGGGGTATTGCCATATTTTTTGTGGTGATGTTCGTTCTTTTGCCGGTACTAGCAGGCGTTGCAGCGGCAACAGAGCCAATGAATCTTATATATCCAATAGATCCTATGGATCCAATGGAGCCTATAGATCCAGTAGATCCTATCGATC
>JAIRRQ010000110.1 GCA_031255895.1 Methanocalculaceae archaeon | reverse complement strand
AAACACAAATAATAAAAAGATTTTATGCGCATACCAATACGAGACGTCACTCCTGCATGTGAGCGTGCTGAGATTGCCGGATGGATTCACGAAGAGCGTGATCTCGGAGGTCTCACGTTCCTACTTGTCCGTGACAGAACTGGTATCTTACAGGTAACCATTCCCAAGAAAAAAGTCAGCCCAGAAGTACTCGCTGCAATCAAAAAAACAAGTCGTGAGTCTGTTATCTCCTGTGAAGGAATCGTCAAGGCAATTGAAAAAGCACCTGGAGGACGTGAACTTGTCCCGGAGACTTTTAATGTTATCTCCCATGCCGATACTCCTCTACCATTGGATGTATCCGAAAAAGTTCCAGCGGAACTCGACACTCGTCTTGACATCCGATATCTTGATCTGCGCAAACCACGCGTCAATGCAATTTTTTTGATCCGCAACGTAGCTCTTCGTGCAATCAGCGAATATCTCTGGGATCACCACTTTATTCAGGTGCAGACTCCAAAAATCGTTGCTGCTGCAACCGAAGGCGGAACCGAACTGTTCCCTCTCGCTTACTTTGACAAGGAAGCTTTTCTCAACCAGAGTCCGCAGCTCTACAAACAAATGCTCATGAGCGCAGGATTCGACCGTGTTTTTGAGATAGGTCCAATCTTTCGTGCAGAAGAGCACAATACAGTCCGCCACTTGAACGAGGCAATCTCGATTGACATCGAGATGTCGTTTGCCGATGAACTGGATGCCATGAAGCTGCTCGAAAAAATCGTGTCCTATGCACACTTGAAAATCGCGGATATCTGTAGCAATGAACTTACTGTCCTTGGGCTAAACAATTTCGATATTCCGAATACCCCTTTTCCCAGGATTACTTATCAGGAAGCGATCGATATCGCAACTGCAAAAGGTGAAATACTCAGCTTTGGTGATGATCTCTCCACTGCTGCAGAAAAAATTGTTGGTGACGAAATGGGCACGATGTACTTCATCACCGAGTGGCCGTCTTCCATAAGACCGTTTTACACCATGCCATTCACGAATAATCCCGAAATTTGTCGTGCGTTTGACATGATGCACCCGAGAATGGAGCTTTCATCCGGTGCCCAACGTTGTCATATCTATGATTTGTTGATGAGTCAGATCAAAGCAAAAGGCCTCGATCCAGATACATTCGAGTTCTATCTCAACCCATTTCGTTATGGCATGCCTCCACACGCAGGATGGGGACTTGGCGCAGAGCGTCTTATCATGACCATGCTCAATCTCCAGAACATCCGTGAATGTGTACTTTTCCCTCGTGATCGGCACAGAGTTAGTCCGTAACCTGAATCAAAATCAGAAAACGAAAATGCATTATAGATTCTCCAACAATTTTCTCTCTCTCTCTCTTATGTTTAATAAAAACATTACTCATCACTAGAATTTCTTCACCCGCGAAATAGTGTACGCATCGAAAATTATTGTTTATGTAAGAAAACATGGTGTGACAAAAACTCCACTACGTCTTTTTACAGTTGAAACTAGGGATTTTGATTAGAAAAAATCTGAAAGATCCATCTGTTTTCTATCTTCTTGTCCGAATGTTGACCAAATGTTCATCTCCGTCACCGCAATACGCTGATTCGTGTACTCCGACAATTGATAATGTTCACCCATGTACTTCGCAATTTCCAGATATTTCGTTACGTTTCCCTTGTGCATCGTCGCCTTGAGAACCGCACCACACCTTGTACATTTCCCCGAGATAGGTATTCTGCGAAAACTCGTCTTGCATTTCAGACAACGAAACGATTGTTTGGAAAACGAACGGAGATTGCCGATCATATCCGGCATTAGATGGCTATTAATGATCCGCTCCGCAAGATCATCTGTATCCACCGCACGAATTCGTTCTGCAAGCGCCAGTTCAGCCTTGATTTTATCCATCGTACCTCTCAGAATTGGATTCGTGTACATCGTATCCAACGGCCCTTCCGAAATGTCACGTGTGTCGTGCGTGAAAGAAAAACCTTCAAATTGTCTTGATGTTCCAATGCGGCTCTCCACGTGATCCACCACTTTCTCCAGATTCTTCGGTGGTGTGTAAGTAAGACATGCCTTATAGACCTCAAGTGGATAATACCCCACTACATCCACATTCAGAGTTTCCTTGTCCACTTCCTTTGGATTTAGTGTTGTCGTCAAAACAAGTGGCGCATCCATCGTGCCACCGCGGGTGCTTGGGAGGAAGGAACGTGAAAAGTTTACCAGACCATCCATCAACAACATCACGCAGTCTTCGTCACCATCACAGTTTCGTCGTTTTGCTGCATGATAGAATGGGTGTGCGTATCCTGCTTTTGCCTTCGTAAACCCGATTAGTCGAGCGAGGACACCGGCGCTTGTATGCGGGGCGAGACCGAGAATGAGCTGGCCAACCAGATCCTCAGGTACCTTCGCATGATAAAATGCCGGAAGACCATACAGCTTTTCCAGAAGTTGATCCATGTACTTCGCCACTCGCACTAGATACTCTCCGCAGTCTTCAGACACTAGTATGTCCTGTGGGTTCAGCTCCACCATCTGATCATGCGAGACTAGTTCTTCACCGTGCATATCCTTCGTATATCCAATTTCACGAAGTTTTTCGATTGAAACTGCAATCTCCGCAGGTCTGAAATGCGTTAGCGGCAGATCGATCATATCATAGCGCACAGTCCCGTCACGGAATACATAGACTTCGTTTGCCGCACGAAGGATCCCTTTTTCCAGTGACTCAACCACACGCTCTTTGGAGATAAGACCACGGACACCTTTCAATTCGGGAATATCGCTTGCCGAAACATTTGTTGTCGCAAGTGCCGCATTATATTCCTGTCGAATATTCAGTATGCTGTTTTTATGGCAGACAACCAGAGCACCACATCTTGGACACACATCCTCACCCAGCTGAGCGAGAGTATTGCACCGCGAACAACGGTACACTGCATCTGTGTGTGCGCCACAGTTCGAACATCGACTTTTGTAGGTCACCGCATTGCATGATGGGCATTTCCGTTCGCCGGTCTCCACATAAATCATCCCCTCAACCTGGCCTGTTGTCATTACGGTTCCCGAAACCCTATCTCCCGACACATTTGCATTGCAGATCTTTGCTGCGTTGTCAATCGATCGTTTCATACCCCCCGACTCTCCAATTGGAAACAGTACGTGTACTGGTGGCTTCATTTTGCGGGGAGCTGACTTTCCAGGTCTTCCCATTCTACCTCCGATACGAGTTCCTGCCTTTGATCGCATCTTAATACCCGAGAGATGTTCTGCCATTGCAAGGCCGTTTGTAAATGGTGGCAGCGTATTCCATGTTGCATTTTTCTGAAGATCACAGGAAAGTCCGAGTCCTGCAATGAGTGCGAGAGGTATCTGGATCACGTAGCTCTTGTCTATGATTGTATGTGGGATGAGCAATTCTTCGAGAACAGTTTTCACCTCTGGATCAACGGGAATATACAAAATACCATCCCGAATGGATCCAGTATCTGCTACTTTGTCGGAGAGAAATCGGATTTGATATTCTGTACAGTCATCCCAAAACCACGTATAATTAGGATGGAGATACGCCCCTTCTGCAACAAATGAAATGGCCTCGGCTTCATCCTTCGGATGATTTCCCCCTCCCTCTTGAACCCACCATTCTTCGCAGTAGCTTGGTGGGGCGAGTACATGGTTATTTTCGAGGAATTCTCCGTACGAGACAAGAATTTCGCCTACGTCAAGGATGTACTCGATTTCCTTTGCATCAACATACTTGTTTGCCTCCGCAAGTGTATCAATTCGCCTGACTTCTCCTGATTTCAGGCGAATCGTTGGTCCCTCAATCGTATCGCAGGGAACTACTCCACACGCCTTTCCCGGTCGTTCTATCTTCATTTGCGTTCCAATAGCCAGATAATCATCCAGTATGTGCAGTGTTGCCGGATTGAATCCACAGGTTGCAAGACCTGTGTTCCGTCCGCGTCCCAGTCGCAGACGAAATCCTCCTTTTCGCATCGGATATGAAAATGATGGGCGTCCCGCTGGCATATCTCTCATGTACTTGTCCTTTGGATGAATGTTCAGTTCCTCTTCCTCGTCCGAGGAAGAAGCAACTCCTGAAATCAGCGTTTCCAGCCATTCCCAACCATCGAGGTGCATTTTCGCTACATTTTTCTGAATCTTCGGTGCCTTGAGACCAATGCCCTCTGCAATAACAAGACACATGCCGCCTCGGACAACGTTTGTCTCCACCCGCTCAAGATTTCGATATCCAGAGACCTCCTCCTCCTCAGTTGGTTCGCCGTCGATGCAGATCGGACAATTGCGGATAATAAGTCGTATGTCATCATCTTTTGGGAGATACTGCAGGCTCTGAATAGCGTTGTACTGCTTTAATTCTTCCACATATCGTTCGATTTCCTCCTCACGAGGTTTGTAGTTGCCAAGATTCAGAAGACGGCGAACATAATCGCCGACCAGAACTGATAGTGCCTGAGCCGTTCCACCTGCAGAGCGGATTGGCCCTGCATAGTAAATCACCAGATATTCGGACCCATCATCATTTTTTTTTATGCCGACCTTTCCAATGCCCTCTGTTGGTGCGGCGACAACACCTTCAGTAAGAAGAGCCATCGATGCACGAATCGCATGATCCAATATCTCTTCGCGGGTCGTCTCCCCAAATTCGCGTGATACAAACGCGTCTCCTATCTTAAGTGACGCCTCCTCACGACTCATCCGTTCCTCAAGCTCACGAATGCGGTTGGCGACGCCTTTGTAATTTAACAGAGCTTCCACACGTCCCGCAAGATCACTCGCGATCGAGATTTCCACCTCCACACGTGGATCAAAACCCTTCGCCTTTGCGGCCTGTGCAATCTTCATAGCCCGATCAAGTTCGCTGATCAGATGATCAAGATATGCACGATATCTGGGTGAAGTCGTAAGTTTCGCCATTATTTACAGTCAAAGATATTGAGTTTCATCAACGTTAGCTCAGCACAAAGTTTTACCTGTGGATCATCATTATGGGTCGCCTCAATCAAAGCTGGAATTGCCTTTGTCTCAAGCTGTTCGAGGGCCATGGATGCCATACCGCGTGCTGTCGGATTGGTTGATAAAAAAAGAGAAATAAGCGGAGGAATCGCAATTTCATCGAATGATGCAAGAATTGCACTAAAGTATTTCTGTACATCCATGTCTTTTTCCATCTCCGCGTGTTCAAGGATAAGAGGTATGATCTCCGGCCCCATTTTCACCAATGATCTTCCGAGGTACCAGCGAATGTCAAGCGTGCTGGACTTGAGTTCCGTTATTACATCATGTACAATTTGTTTGGGATTTGCCCGACCAATTGTAGCAATTTCTTCAACTGCGGCGTGACGAGTGGCAAGTGATTTGTCACCAAGGAAATTGAAATACACTTTAAGATCTGTCATTGCTTCCACCTGAGGTACAATTTTTCGAAAATTGTTGTTTTTTGTCGAGTGCAATGGATTGCGAATATTTTGTAAATCCTGCTTTAAAAGCATGACTGCCGTACATTGTCTGATCACGCCAGATACAGATGACATTCCGATTATACTGGATTACGATGCCAATAGTACTGAGTGTCTGCACAAATTTCCACAAAAGTTCGACTTTCGCATCCAACCAATAATCTGATGGCGACCATATGCGGACACTGAGATTCGATCTGTTTTGTCCTGGCTCATTCACAAAAATCGATGGAACTGGATTTTTCGGAGCGTAATGTCGTTTTTCGATAGTTTTCTTGATAATTTTCATCGTTTTTCCGCGTCGTCCTTGTAT
>JAIRRQ010000010.1 GCA_031255895.1 Methanocalculaceae archaeon | reverse complement strand
TCAAGCGTGATGGACGAGCTGGTCAGTGCTGCAATCGCCTGAATTCTAGTCTCATCTGATACAGAATTGACAGATGTGTCATACGCAGATTTTGCAGCATTATACAGATTTTGTGTTGTCTGTTTAGAGGTAGACAGGAAAATGACCTTGTCGTCACTCCATCCCTTTGCATTGAGGTTTGCAATATTTTGCTCAATCGCATCAAGATTATTTTTCGTCTTTATCAAAGCGATGTTAACAATTTCTTTTTCTGCTTCAGTTAAGGCTGTACTTGCTAAGACGAGTTCTTCAGTTGCGGAGACAACATCATTTTTGTGACTGTTAGCGGCATTCAGATCATTTTGTGCGATTTCCAGTTTGAGAATGGCTGTAGGAACATCAGCACCCAGTTTGGAAAGCTCAATAATCTGAACATTCAATTCGTTGATCGCTTTTTCAACCTCTTCAATCTGTTTGGGAATGCCATCTGGGTTATAGACCTTCTGCTTCTTAGACGAGTAGGTTGAGATGATACTCTCGGAACTACTAACCTCTTCAACCGTTATGACAGTAATCTCTGATCCTGCCTTGTTATCCGGAACTTTTCCATTCAGATGGATGGTCAGGATAGTGTCCTGCGGGAGGTTGGACAGACTATATCCATCGATATACCGCTTGCCTGCGGGGAATTCTGTGATCGGCGTACTGTCAGTTGCACTGGTAAGTGCACCTGTCCAAATTGCAGAGATCAGATCGGAATACATATTTATCCGATAAACAGATGTATCTCTCAAAATATTAATGGTCATCGTTGCTGAAATAGAGTCTCCTGACATCAAATTTCCAGATTGATTGATATTTGCCTCAGAGTTATTATTCCAGGCACTTGCAGTACCGGAGAATGCTGCACAAAGCAGAAGAATTATCAGAAAATACACAATTTTTTTCATGTTATCCCTCATTCAAAGAGTGGATCGACCCCACCCTCAAACATTGCAGTATGTGATCGTTCGCGAGAACGGACTACCTCTTCCGTTGCCTCCTTTGCAAGCCCCATAAGCTCGCGAATACGCGAAGCATCGCTAATTGTCGCAAGCAAAACAACTGCAGCAATGTATCCGCTGTCCACAGGATAGTCACCGCCACGAACTTCAACACCTGCGATGTTCTCTTCAACCCAGCTCTTTGACTTTTCAACGCCTTTCCTATCAAGTTCGTTTGGTGGACCTGCGATCAAGACGAGAGCACGTTCTGTAGTAGAATAGTCACAGGGAAGTGTCAGGCGACCAAGCATCGCACGACGAACCAAACCTATGATCTTCGCAGACTTATCCTCACCGGATGCAATATCCACATGCGGCTCGGATTTTTTTTCCTTCCTTCCAAGAATTCCGGAAAGAAGACCTCCGTCACTTTCCTTTTTTGAGAATATTTTTTCACCACCCCTAACCATCGGGATTGCTTCGCTGATAGCATAACCAACCGAGGAGATTCCCCCCCCACGGAGTGTGTTGATGATTTCGCTGGAATCAATAACCATTTCACCAACACCGTACTTACTGACTTCTCCTGCACGGAACAAAACACCAAATCTGCGGACAATTTCTTCGTTGAGACGTTCATATGCGCTTTTTACACTTTCCCCGTCATTTTTCCAGGCACTGTTATCGAACACAATAACATTATCTGCTTCGTTGACCAATGTTGAAAGACTGCGTGCTGCATTCAAAGAATAGAGACGACCTTCTTCAGGAGCAGGGATAATACCAATCGCGTACACTGGCTCACGGTAAATACGTTTCAAATGACGACAGAGAACAGGGGATCCGCCGGATCCTGTTCCACCACCTAGACCTGCACATACAACGAATGCGTCAATGTCATGCGTGCCACGGCGATCAATTGCACTAATGATAGTATCAATCTCGTCGGATGCTACTTTCGCACCGGTTACATTATCGGTACCGACGCCGTGACCTTTAACCATTGTCTGGCCAATCAGGAGACGATCTTCCATGGGAATGTTTTTAATACCCATCAGATCTGTTCGGGCCGTATTAATAACAATACCTCGAAAACTTGTAGATCTTAGTTTTTTGTCCTGTGCAAGGAACATATCTACAAGCTTGCCTCCTGCCTGTCCGAATCCTATGAAAAATACCCGCATTTACACTGACACCTTTTTGTTGAATGTATATATGTCATTTCTTGGATATATACGACTGTATTAATTATATGGCCACACTGTTCAAAAAACTTTCTTGTAAGTACGTACCTGAAATATCATGTTTTAGGACGTGATCCATCTCCAAATATGACAAAAAAGGTCATTATACAACACAATACATAATATATTATCAACAATGTGAATATCTGAACAGAACTAACAACACAGATTTTCCATAGATGTCAAGATTATTCGGATATTATGAGATTAGAATAGATTAGAATAATTAACTGGCAAGAATGGTGATAGAGCGAATGATAGATCTCAAACTAACAAACATAATAATCTCCAGATATTAGGTGTTTTTGGTGAATTACTGTGCATACTCTCTGTGTTTATCAGAGTGACTAATGTTCTCAAAAAAATTCGAAATCCTATGAATTCAAATTTGCGCTAATCCGATTCATTACGAATACATTGTTGTTGGTGTGATCCATTCTGTCTGGAAGGTATCAGCATTAACAAACGTTCCTTCAAATTGTTATGATTTTTTCCATACCCTAAAAGGAGTAGAAATGATTCAGAAATTATTCTACAAAATGAAGTAAAAAAACGTTTGAATTTTCAGATACAAACAAAAATTCAACTTCTTTTTGTCTTCCTTACACGAACAGCAACACCTCGTGATGATCGGATCATCTCGTCTGCCCCCATCACCGCTTTGCCAGTTGCAATATATCCTTGCCCTTCCACCAGCACTTCATCTCTTTCACGGATAACAGGATCGACTGAGATAATACCTGGTGCAAGAATATCACCATGTGGCACGAATTGGTCGCTGATTGTAACACGATAGCCTGAGATGAATTTCCAACCCTCCATTGTAGGTCGAAGAAGGCCGGTCGATGCATCGATGGAGAACACTTGAATCTTTTTCTCATAGATCTTCTGGTTCGGATACGGACCCCTTATCGTCCAATCTTTGGTATCAACGAGTTCACCAAACTGCCAAGCAAGCACCCCATGAATCACATCCATCCGAAATTTTCGGCAATCATTCAACGCCATATTCAATACACGCAATGAATCAGAAGAGGAGGGGCGATTATCTGTGCATGTGAACTCTAGAGTAATGCCTGCCACCTCAGCCGCGGCTATCGCAATCGCCTTTGCTCCACCTTCTAAATGGCATATGACCCGTTCATACCGATGTTTCGCCAAATACGCTGCAACGTAGTCGACTAAAATTGCGAATTCCTCTCGATCCCAGTAACCAGTAACAGGCACATCGTAGTGACTAGCAGGATAGATCAGTTCCAATTCGCGAGGCACAACACCCAGTGGTGAGGTGATAATAACCTCGTGTGCCCTACCATCAATAACCTGCCGGAATTTCTGATGTGTTTTAGACGTCGAGTATGGTTTTTTCATCGCACATGGCAGAAGAACGCAGACATCATTCCGCGACGGAACAAAACGGTTGATCACCCGTTCCTCAAAGAATGCAATTTCGGGTCGTGTCATCGATTCAGCCGAATTTGCCATGAATCTCGATGCTCTCACAACTGGAATCATTGCGACCGTAAGTGGCGAACGGTCAAGCCTTCGGAGAAGAGATACTTGTTCTGTGTGAAGTCGACATCTCTGTTCCATCAGCTCCCGCATCTGTCCCATCTTGATCCAGGCCCTCACGATCGCGATCTCCCGGAACAATGCAATCCTGTTGTGGAGGAAAAGATTATGTGTTCGGCACCCATCACAGCCACAAACGGCCATTTCCAAATACGAAGCATCAATTTCGCCCTCAGGCATGCACAATTTACCATGTAGCGTTGCAAGATCGACTGCGATGTAGTCAAAGAGATCAAAACCGGTCGCAATGAGCATCGCAACATTCGATGGAAGAGCACAAGCCGGGGCGTAGCGGGCGGTGTCCGGCGGGGTGTTTTCGTGAATGATCTCAAGATATTCAGTAGCTCTGCGAGAATCACCAAACACCGAACGCCATCCAGGAACCATCACCACATCGCCGGAAACTGCAGGACAGACCATCAACGGATGAAATGAAACAGGATCAGTGCCAGACACATAATATTTGTCCGCATCCAACCGAGGAGCGGAAAGCGGGAGATTGGTATGGGATCGGTCAGCAAGCGAGGGGAAATGTTCCTGTACATCAACGATTGCAGGCGTATGAATTTCCACATTGTTGATGTAAAGCATCCCGATGCGTGCGAGACCATCACGAGTGCGGATATCAAACTTACTCATGTAATGACCTCACAGTCCGGAAATGCGGCCCGGAATTTCGGTGCCCATTCCTTAGTTGTGGAGATAGTTACCTGGGTGTCATGATTTG
>JAIRRQ010000077.1 GCA_031255895.1 Methanocalculaceae archaeon | reverse complement strand
TTCTAAATTTCTTCAGAAAATAATGGAAATATATCTATAATTGCAGAACGCTCTCCAATCACAACCGCAGTATCACCCTCTTCAAGCACTGTATTTCCATCAGGAGAAACAACCGTATCTCCACTATCATCTCCACGACGAACCGCAATAACTGACACCCCATAATTTGCTCGTAGATGGATATCTGACAGCCTCTTACCAGCAATTTCACAATTTTTGTAGACATGAAGCTGCTCAACTGAAGAGTGAGACGCTGCGATCTTGTCATCGATATTCTTCGCCCTCGAACGTATTACTTCGAACCACCTGTTTTTTTCAGTTTCCTGTGCATGTGGAGTCCCCCTCACATCAATATATTTATCATAGAGATCATTTCTGATCTGCATTACATACTGATCCAAATCCTGCTGCGACACCTGTTCATTTGCTAAAATTCTTCGGAATATCTGAATGGCGGCCTCTCTTTCATCCACGATGACTTCGTCTGCCCCAAGGAGATACAATTCTTCAATTTCTGAGATAAAGCGTGAACGCGTAATGATGCTCACTCGCGGGTTCATTCTCCGTGCCGTTGAAATAATACCCTTAATAGCTTCCATGTCCGGGATAGTAATCACAATTGTTCGCGCTTTCGCAATGCCGGCATACTCAAGGATAGAATCCCGAGTTGCATCACCGTACACAATCCACTCACCTCGCTGTTTTTCTCGATTCACAGTCTCAGCGTTGAGTTCAAGAATAATATAAGGAAGATCTGCTCGTTTCAGCGCTTTCTCGACATACTGACCAGCGAGGCCATATCCCACAATAATCACATGCTTTTTTGACAGGACATTATATGACTCGTTGTCGCTACCAAATGTCTTTTCTCCTGGAATTTTTGGTTTAATCAATTTTTTGACAAATGTTGGGCCTGCGTTGACCACAAATGGTGTAACTGCCATGGTTACGATGGTAATTGCGAGGAAGGCCTGATAGACATCCTGTGTAAGGATACCTGTTTCAAATCCTGTCGATCCGAGAATGAACGAAAATTCACCGACTTGCGAAATATCGATGGCAGAGAGGAGGGCAGCTCCGTTTGCAATGCATATAGCTTTCACGCTAACAAAATTGATGATGGTTTTTCCGAAAAGCAGGATGATTGCAACTGCGATGATCAGAACAAGGTGTTCCCACACATACACGAGATTGAGCATCATACCAATTGAGACAAAGAAAAAACTCGTCAACAAATCACGGAACGGCATAATCTGACCGATGACTTCATAATTGTAATCAGACTCAGAGATTGCAATACCTGCAAGAAACGCGCCAAGTGCAAGAGAAACGCCGTTTAAGGACATCAACCAGGCTATTCCAAAACAGATGGTAATAATGGAAATGATGAACAGTTCTTTGCTGCGAGTGATAGCAACTCGAGTGAGGAAACGCGGCACCAAAAAAATTGCAGCTGCTAGTACAACTACAAGAACTGCCATACCAACACCAAGATTCATTAGTTCACTGACGAGATTAGTTTCGGAGTTTCCGGCAAGAATAGGAACCATCAACATCATAGGGATGACACTCAAATCCTGGAAAATCAAAAGGCCAAGTGCAATTTTTCCGTGCTGGGTATCGATCTCTCCACTATTTTGGTACAAATTCATGATAACCGCAGTAGAAGATGGAGCTACCAAAAATCCGATAAAAAATGCGACGTTTGAATCAAAACCGACAGCAACCATGATTGCCCAAACAACAGCAATTGTTATGGCGATCTGCAGAGTTCCGCCTATTAGGACGATCTTTTTCATTGACAGGAGACTTTTGAGAGACATCTCCAATCCGATTGTGAACATCAGGAGAATGACTCCGAGTTCTGCTAACAATGATACTTGATCTTCGGTTACGAGGCCAAGACATGCAGGACCGACAATGATACCTGTGATAAAATATCCGATAATGAACGGCATGCGCAAACGTCTGCCGATGAAAAGAACGGCGATGGCGCACGCGAGTACGACTACCACCGACATGATAAGTTCTGTATCCGTTTCCACTTGAAACCCCCACGAAAACATTGGATTTTTTAAAATTTCATAGGAAAATACACAAAACAGATCATTTTTTATAGACACAGTATTGTGCATTCTGCCACTGCTAAAGTAAATTCCAGGAGATGAGTCTTTCGATGGTTCTTTTTATGCGAGTAATCGGTAAAAAAACTCTCGGTAAATGTGACAACTACGGGAAATATTTTTGATTTGTGTGTGATGATATTTACGGTATGTGATTTTTTTGGAGAGTGTTAATGAGGATTATGTTCCGCATAAATGACTATGCCCATCAGTGCGGAAAGTAAAATCGACGAATTGTCTGGTCTGAAATTCTGTTTCGTTAATGCGGTTGCAGAATTCATGATACCCTATCTCAAGTGGATTTATTTTTTTGAAATTGAATGAATCCCTACTGATTTTCTGACAAATAGATATATATATGGGTTGCAAACACTGTATTAGCAGATCTGTGTCGTGATTCGGAAATAAGAGGGTACGGTATTTTGTACGTCTTTCTTTCACGTACATTCTAGATTTATAGTATTTGTTTTCAACAGATAATGTAGGGATGGCATTGCAAAAGCGCATGTTCACATCTGAGAAAGAATGCATAATTTTTCGGAAAATTTTAGATTAAACCTCACATTATTCACAGTTCATTACATCATTTTTTTTGATTCACATTTTTTTTTCACAATATTTTGATTGTGTTCGATACAGTGAGTCATCCAAAACATCCATAGATGAATGATTGAAGATTTCCGTTCGTTTGCTTGGTGGTGTGTTGACGAGATAAATAGAAAAATCAAAGATTCACTCAGGAAACGTGTGCACGAATTGGCAATTTTTATTTCATACTACATGCACGCCGATGTGATATTCTGATGACTACCACGAACTTGTCATGAAAAGCAGTGATGCTTCTCCCAAACATACCTATTCACTGATTTCATCTGTTCAATCCTTACAGCATATCAGCGAATCCCACAATATCTCTTTGCGATACGTACCTATTTTGCGGTGGAATCAATGCGTTCCGTTATCTCCCAATCAGATAATATCCCCTGAACAATAATTTTCCACAATAAATATCCTATAGCAATTTACCCCATAGTAATTATAGTATAATTTATAGTATGTAGTACGTTGCTTTG
>JAIRRQ010000004.1 GCA_031255895.1 Methanocalculaceae archaeon | reverse complement strand
GAAGACTGTTGCAGACAAAAATACCCATCCTCCAAAGAATTATTACCCAAATACAAACAACACTTCTTTACCATGAAACTGGTATATACTGGCAAAACAAAGAACGTTTTCGCCATCGACAATGGAAATTATTTGCTGAAGTTTAAGGATGACTGCACCGGTGCAAACGGCATATTCGACCCAGGCATGAACACAATTGGTCTCACCATTGACGGTGCTGGTCGTGCCGGTCTCCGACTGACAAAACATTTCTTTGAAATTCTAAACAAAAACGGAGTCCCAACTCACTACATAGATTGTAATGTCAACGATCTAACCATGACAGTAAAACCTGCCAAGACATTTGGTAAAGGTCTTGAAGTTATCTGCCGATTTCGTGCCGTAGGTAGCTTCTATCGCCGCTATGGAGATTATGTGGAAGATGCGTCAGTTCTCCCCGCATTTGTCGAAACTACCTTGAAAGATGATGCACGTGGAGATCCTCCAATTACCAAAGACGCCCTTGACATCCTCAACATTGTTTCAGCAAAGGACTACGAAATCCTAAAGGATCTTAGCAAGAAGATAGCCACTATCATTAAAAAAGAACTTGCCAAAAAGAACATTGAACTCTACGATATCAAATTCGAATTCGGTAAAATCGGCGATCAAATTGTCCTCATCGATGAGATATCAGGTGGCAACATGCGTGCATATCGCAATGATGAGTACGTCCTGCCACTCGATCTTGAAAAATACATCCTGGAAGAGTAACATCTCCCGAATTATTTTGATTTTTGTGACTTCGGAGAAATAATCTAAAGACTATGGATTCATGTTGGGTGGATGTTTAGGCGACATGAAATAAGAGTGTAAATTTCCACAAATAATAGTACTTACGATATCCAATGCATCACACTACATTTATCTGACATTTTATTTTGCCCCCAGTTAATCACACATCCATTATCCGAGCCCCAACATCATGAATTAACCTCATTAAGCAAAAACGACGAATGGTAGACCATTCGGAGATCATCCTCGAGATGTACTTGGTCTCCCACCCATACTTGGCAAAAACATGCAGACGACTGTTGTTTTATGCTGACAAATAGTATTGCTACCCACACAACCACACATAAACAGAGTGTTTCCGCTGCAAGTGAAAGGAAGGTAACCTGAAGAGACAAGCACCTGAAGATAGTATAATGGATATGTATTCAGACCCACCACAATATCACTGACTGAATACATTACCAAATCGTGCATGGCACACTTTGTTGAACATCATGGCATCCATGTTGATTGCACCCAACCTGATTTCAGAGATGTTGAAATCATTTCAGGCGTGTCATCAGAGATATAAGTTGCAGCATCATCGAAACCTATGAGAACAAACACTCCTGTGAACAACGAAGATAAATGATATTCAATTCGTTGAGAATTTGTTGTCCGTCATAAAAAAAAATCCGTGAATGTTTTCTGTTGTCTGATGTCCTCCAGTATTTTTGCGTACGGAATCCAGAAATTCATTTGAAGATCGGCAGTCACAGTGAAAATTGCTTCAGCAAGAGTCCCTATCCGCACAGGTATCGATTTCAGTGACGCACACGATGCCTCGCGGATGACCCAGGTACCCAAAGGGGCCCAGTACTCGCTGGAAACGTCACGGATGCAGATCACTTTCGCACATCTACCGACAGATTTCAGATACGCAAGCACCGCAAGCCGCGCCGAATAATACGCCCCACCAATGGGAGAGTATTTGTTCTTCGTGAGACCGAGCTCTCCATCCTCAACGATCGTTTCCTCATCTCCAGACCACAGCGATTGCCTCTGCCAACGCTCGATCATCTCAAATCGCCACTCCTCCGATGGGATCAGAAGGAAACAAAGCGTGTTGCCGTACAGTGTTGCACAGAACACCTGATACTCTGGAAGTGCTGGCATTCTGATCACGTCACGCTTCATCCAAGATGATATCATATCATCGGTCGCAGTGATTGCCCAGCGTGTCGGAACAATTCTTCTCCGCACACCAAGAAGACCAGAGGCGAGAAGATTCGTGATCTTATACACGTTCGTCCCGTTCTCGAACAAAATGCAGGCAGCCTCTGTTGCCCTGAGATCCGTGTCCGAGATGCAGTGATCGACAATTCTCGAGATCTGAGCACTACTGATCACATCCAATTTTTTCATCGCCCCAGACATTCCAACCGGTGCAATTGTTCCATCGAAATTAAGATCAAATAGTACCGGTTTGGTAAAGGTAACCTCGATATTCAATGGTCTATCTGACGAGGCAATTTCTTGGATTTTTTCTGCATCCGGTACTTTAACATCAAGTTCTTTTTTGCCTAGAATCGCACGAGAACGGATACTCACAATATCATCGATAGAAAATCTGTCTCGCACCCATTGGAGAGGGTTGTCCGAATCATTGATCATTAGAGGACCACCAATCACCCGCGGATACCCGTAACTACCAACAAAGACAGATGGCGACATCCCCGTGTACTCACTAACCGGTTTCACATCTTTAAGAGCATGAAATCTGCGAATAATTGGGCAAAACGGCAAATCACAGAGACCCCTTCCCTTGCAGACGGCACACTGAGATGGCATATCATTCGTTTTGGTAGGCCTTCAGTTCATCAAGCGTTGCATCTGGATACTGTTTCAAATACGCAGTAAGTTTAGGTTTATGGAGAAGCGAACAAGTAGTGCATGCCCAGATTTTTCCACCAGAGGAACTATCCAAAAATTCACCAAGTTCTTCGTCATGACATGGGTAAAAAGGACAGTAGCAAAAATCACAGATCTGACCTTCAAAATGGCAGGGATAATAAGGACAGCTTTTTTTCTGCCACTCGATCCAATGATCACCACCGTAGCGAGAAAAGATGAAGTAGGATGGGGACATACGCACCACGCGCCCTTCGTGACGATCGAGAGACGCAGTTACCCCCATGAGAACTGCGTCATACACACGGCGACCAGCCTCGGTAAAGGTTCCAGCATAAACATGTTTCGGCTCAATATCTGAAATCGAAGCAACCACAACTGCATCGGAAGTTGTGCCGGTGAAATCGCAATCAAGATTTCTAAGTGCGTGGGCTTTTGCCTCTGTTGCGATCATGACGGTTTCCAGGAGTGCCGCATCCGACATACTCTCATCCGAGGTAACGATAATATTAATGGTGTGGGGATTTGTTGGATTGGGATTCGGATTGGAGACACCCGCGGTGACAAAGACGGTGATGTAGTCATACTGGAGAACGCAAAGATTTTGCATCAATACAGCAGTCAAAAGACCAAAAACATCGGTTCCGTATCCTTTCCGAAGGGACATATCCTGAACATATGCAAGAGGATCAGCATGATCAAAATCTTTCGACACGGTGTGATTAAAGATGGTGGATACATTTTTCAGTCCCCCACCTATACCAGTACTTGCCGCACGAAATTCACCACGAATATAAATAGCGTCTTTGTCATAGTGATAGCGCACTTACTTCTTCCCCTCCCCATTAGCATTACTACATATGTCTGCGGCTGGGTTCTTTACTGTATGTGTTTGGTTGATGACTCCTATAACATCTGAAAAATCTCATCATTTCAACAAATAAATGTACTTAAAAAATAATTTACATTTACTTTCCTTGAAATAACCATAAATAACACAAAAAAACGATCTCATTAGACATTATAGACAAATCGATTTTTAGAGTGATGCACACTCGTCGAAAAACGTAATAGAAGTATAATAGTATAGATGCAAAAGTAGATAGATCTTTAAGTTTTGGCAACCACATCAACTGAATCATGAGTTTGACGTCAAAAACACAGTAAACACGATCATTGAGTACGTGAAGATAGGTGGTGACGCCGCACTGTTTGCCCTCACGGAAAAATCAGATCATCAAAAGCTTGATTCGCTCCGTATTTC
>JAIRRQ010000112.1 GCA_031255895.1 Methanocalculaceae archaeon | reverse complement strand
TTTTTGAGCTGTGAACCAAATTTCCAATTCATCGTACGCAACTCTCCTTTCCGCAGCAGAAAGCCAGTACGACGTTGCAAAGCTGGTTGGTTATCTTGATACTCTTTCGATGCATAGATCTAATGTTTTAGGGGTATGCACAACATGTCAGACGAAACAGAAAGATTACCGCCGCGGAGTGATTTCAGCGCGTGGTACAATGAAATTATCAGGCGTGCGGAGATTATGGATGTTCGCTATCCTGTAAAGGGACTGTATGTGTGGTACCCATTTGGATTCGCGCTCCGTAACCACACCTACACACATCTCCGCAGTCTTTTAAACAGAGATCACGAAGAAACACTCTTCCCACTTCTGATTCCAGAAACAGAGTTCATGAAGGAGGCAGAACACATCAAAGGCTTTGAGGATGAGGTGTACTGGGTTACACACGGAGGTCTTTCTCCGTTGGATGTGAAACTTGCACTTCGACCGACATCAGAGACGGCAATCTATCCCATGTATGCACTTTGGATCCGATCACACGCTGATCTCCCACTGAAACTCTATCAAATTGTGAACACACTCCGGTATGAGACAAAACACACCCGCCCACTAATCCGACTCCGAGAAATTACCTCCTTTATGGAGTCACACACTGTGCATGCAACTTGGGATGAGGCAAACAAACAGGTTGAGTCTGAACTTGTTCTATCACAGGAGTTTTACCACGATCTCGGCATTCCGATTATCATCTCCAAGCGACCAAATTGGGATAAATTCCCAGGCGCTGACTTTACCATGGCGGTTGATACAGTGATGCCAGACGGTAAAACACTTCAGATCGGAACTATTCATCACCTAGGAGAACACTTCTCCAGGACGTTCAACATCACCTACGAGGATGTAAACGGGAGACAACAATTCGGATCGCAGACATGCTATGGCATTTCAGAGCGATGCATTGCCGCAATCATTGGTGTGCATGGAGATGATAAAGGATTGGTACTTCCAGTGACGGTTGCTCCAACACAAGTTGTCATCACCCCAATCATCATCAATAAACGCGCTGATGAGATTTTTGCAGCGGTAAAGACACTGGAAAAGGAGCTAAAGGCAACTGGTCTTCGCGTGAAGACGGATACCCGCGACATGCGCCCAGGTGCAAAGTATTATCATTGGGAATTGCACGGTGTTCCGCTCAGGGTGGAGATAGGTCCCCGTGATCTTGACAACAATCAGTTTGTCTGTGTGAATCGTCTCGGTATAAAGACAGTTGTTCCACGCGAAAACGTTGTAGAATCAGTGAAAATGCTTCTTGACGACGTAAATGATCAAATTCTCGAACGGGCAGAAAAACATTTGAAAAACCATTTAATGACCGCGACAACCCCCGAAGAATGCAACGAGCGACTGAACGGCAATGTAGTAGTCGTGCACTGGTGTGGATATCGCGATTGTGCAGAAAAACTTGAGAAACTGACGAACTCAACAATTCTGGGAACTGAGATTCGCAACAAGTATGTGATCAATGGCGAAAATCCGTGCATCATCTGCGGTAAGATGGGTAAAACCGCTCTGGTAGGAAGATCTTATTGATCCTATCAGATCGAACACTGCAGGAGTATTTCCCAGATATCAATTGTTGCAACAGGAAAATTTCAGATACGTATGGATATTGTTGACAAATATGCAATGGAGCGGACCATCTATTTCAAGGAACGTCGGTATATTGAGGAGCTCAGAATTTTGACGAATGCTACAGCGATCGATTGTTTGATTGACGACAGATTTAACAGGATCATCTACGTGATTAAACAGGGAGAGATGGGACTTGCAATCGGAAAGAGGGGTAATAATATCAAAAAAATGTCGAGAGTTTTCGGGAAACGGATCGAGATGGTTGAGTTTTCCGAGAGCCCAGATCGATTTATTGCAAACATGTTCAAGCCTGCAACGGTGCTGGAAGTGTTGATCGGGGGAGATGGTGGCCCAGTAACAGTTATAGTTCCAGAGAAAAGCGATATAGGTATTGCAATCGGAAAAGGAGGGGCAACGATCGAAAAGGCACGCCAACTGGCCCACAGATTCTATAGTAAAGATATCGGGGACATTGTAATACCAGGTGAAGAGAAGAAGACTTGACGAATGCACAGATGTTTTATGAGTTTTGGCAGGTGAACTGTGAACGTGCAAGAGAAGATCCTAGCATGAAGTCGCTTGTTCACTATCTTTTATTTCATGAGAAAGAAACAGACAAATTGTTTGAAAAAATAGGAAATTCTGCAAATTTTCGCTTGCAGTGGAAAAATTTGCTGAAGATATGACTATAAAGGAGACAGTGAGTTTGCGGTACCATCTGATGGTAACCTTCAAAACTACAGGTGTATATTTTGCAAAAATGGAAAAAGGTTTGAAATTCGACGGGACGACCTGCATCTCAACGATTAACCATTTCTAACGTTAAAATCGATCCACAAAACCATGGTTCATGTGAAAAACACTGAATGTATGTCTTCGATCTGCCATCAGTATGTCCAATAGGCTGAAGAATGAGATGCGATCAATGACGAACATTGATTGTCATTAAACAAAAGTATGGGCAACATTCCATTTTACATGACGATGTAGGCACCTCCATCCGAACAACTCCACAGATAAAAATGCGTCGTCACCTACAAACATGGGAACGATTTTTACAATCACCTAGAGATATGAAAATATGATGTTAGGATCCTTCGCAGCGAGTATCGAAATTTTCGTTGAGTATGTGTTCTTTGACGATCGCCTTTTCTGGAACGATGACCTCAGGCCAGAGGCGGGTTCCAGAGTGAACGATTACATTGTTACGTAAAACAGATCTCGGGCCAATCACGGTATTATGTCCAACGGAACAATTATCACCGATAACAGTGTCAATATCGATGATGCTCCCAGATATAGTGGTGTTTGCCCCGACGATGACACCGTTATAGATAGAGGATGAGAATATTTTTGCATTGCTTTTAATTAGGACATTTTCACCGATACTGGTGTAAGGACCAATGATGACGTTATCGTCGATAATTACACCGCTACCGATGAAAATCGGGCCAATGATGCGTGAACCAACACCAAGCGTGATATCCTCGCCGAACCACACCGGACCGGTGATGTACGCATTTTTGACGTTAAGTGTCCCTGTCATGCATGTTGTTGCATTTTCCTGCAATTTCCACTTCTCCGCAGCACGGAGCATCGCAGGACTGCCGACATCATTCCAATTACCACGTGTAATCCAGCCGTTCAACTGATATCCATCCTCCATCAAAAGCGGGAAAAGATCTTTGGCAAAGTCGAATTTTCTGTCTTTGGGGATGAACTCAAAAATCATGGGATCACAGACATAAATACCAGTACTCGCAAGATTCGAGAAGATCTCCCCAGGTGATGGTTTTTCGTGAAACCGGCTGATGCGAAGGGACGCGTCGAGTTCGGCAATACCAAATTCGCGAGGATCTTCGATGTTGATGAGACCAATTGAGATGATCGCCGTGGAATTCATGTGTTCACGATAGAATTCATGGAGATTGAGATCAGTCACGTGATCACCTCCAATCACGAGAAATGGCGCGTCGTTGAGATATTTTTCGGCGTTTTTGACGGAACCAGCAGTACCGAGTTTGATCTTTTCTGGAACGTAGGTGATAGTTGCGCCGTAGAGCGAACCATCACCGAGTGCTTTCTGAATTTTGTTTCCGAGGTAACCAACGGTGATGATGATATCGGTGAATCCGAGGTTTGTGAGATGCGTGACAAGATGGACAATAGACGGACGATTCGTTATAGGGATGCACGGTTTTGGCCGTTCAAATGTCAGGGGACGAAGACGAGTTCCTTCTCCACCACACATGATGCAGGCTTTCATATTGCATTATAATATGCGTTGATATCTATTGGTTGTATGCTTCTTCGTGCGTGTGACATCGGAAATTTCAAAAATACACTCAGTGGCATGGTACAAATTAATGTGAACCACCTCACTTAATCCCACATAGTGTGGATGGTGTATCAACATAATCAATATTAATAGCACAAGACACCAAAAAAATTAAGAGTTGAATGAGATCTTTCCAAGATCAGTAATGTTTCTTCATATCACAAGGGATTTATAAGAATCGTTTTGTTTTAAATTATTGTATCTATGCGATGTTAATCGATGAACTATTACGGATCTTGACATCCATGCAATAACCAGTGTTCTCATTCTAATCATATTAATATCGTTGAATGATGACTCACACAGTAGGTTTGTTCTACAGAGGGGATGATAGAAGGGAAAAGTGTCGTCACATCCATGATTTTGTATTTTGTTGATCATCATCCATTACCCAGTGGATTGTCATCGAGAGTTCACTCGCATTTGACAGCAATATTGATGGATCCATCGAAAATATAGGAATATTTCAGTTAAAACGATATCACGATTTAAAATGTATTCGGAGAGATCTCTGATATTCCATTCATCTACTTCTAGGTGATGGTTGTATGTCTAACACTCACTGTCTGGCCACAAATGTCTTCAGCAGGATTAAGATATCAATAACTTTTATCTTCAGTGCAATCTGATTTACCATCGTGAACACATCATTTGTGCATTGTGTATGAAACGGAGAAGGGGTTGGAACCATTGATGCGTTTGACTTTATAGAGAGATGAGGAGGG
>JAIRRQ010000084.1 GCA_031255895.1 Methanocalculaceae archaeon | reverse complement strand
GAGTTCTTCGAAGAGATCGAGTCCAAGTTCATTTACGCTAACCAAGATTATCCCCCTTTAGGAATATGATTCAGTTATGGATCAGGAAAATAGATTAAGGTTATGAGTTTACTTTTTGGTTGCTTTTGGTTTTTGCAGGGAGAGTATTTGTTTCGGATCATATCTAAGGCTAATTATTCGTGTTCTGCCGAGTCCGACGTTCTGATATGTAAGGGTCACCAATCTTAGATGATCGAGTTTTTCGATGATTTGCACATATCGTGTATAGCCAATTGCCTTCTCCCCGAGAGCGGTGTGCACCGATTTGGTGGTGATAACATCCACGTTTGTTGTCATTGCGGCGAGTTGGAACAGGACATTTGTTTCATCAGTTGAGAGGATGTTGACGAGTTCAGTAAGTCTGAGATCATGGGAAATGGAAAGTGCCTGCGTAACGTCATCATTAGTGACATTCATTCGTGCAGTTTTTTCGGCATTCATGACAGAGCGTTTGATGAGGTTGAGTCCTATTCTGATGTCTCCGCATTTCATGGTGCGGTCTATGATGCGATCGAGGAGATCGGCAGCCAACACATTGGGGTAAAGCCCCTGCATTACCCGTTGTGAGAGAATACCTGAAATCTCTTGCGCGGTGTAAGGAGCAAAATGAATGGTTTGAGGTCGGAAAACGGAAGCAACACGAGCGTCAAGTGATAGTTCCAGATCAATGTCAGGATCGCTGATGATGACAATTACCCCGATTCTGACGTGTTTATAGGTTTCATGAGATCGAAGGAGAGTATAAAGAATTTTGTTCAACTCTTTTTCATACACGAGATAGTTGGCATCGTCTAGACAAATGATCGGGGTAATCTCTTCGTTTTTGATGTACTTCGCAATCATGTCAAAAAGCATCTTGAAGGAAGTACCTGTCGGTGGTTGACTGTTTTTCGTGAGTTGCGTGTAAATTCGAGAAAAAATTGCGTACTTCGAACTGTCGATTTGACAATTGATGTGGATAGGTACTATTTTCTTGGTGATCTCTATTACCTCACCGAACAATTTTTTGACGGAGGTTGTCTTGCCAGTACCTGGTATTCCGCGACAGACGGTGTTGAAGATGTGTCCTCCTGCGAGAGCAGGTCGAATGGCATAGGCTAGTTCCTGAATCTGTTCATCGCGGTACTCAAATTGTTCGGGGATATAGTCGATGTCAAATACCTGAATTTCCTTGAAAAGGGTTTGATCCCACATAAGAAGATTCTTTTTCATGGTTTTTTTCATCTCCTTATTTCATGCAAATTTTGCAGAATGTCTTACCCATGAAAAGATTGGATACATCTCGCTGCACCTTGGAAACAGAAACACCGCACTTTTCGCAGATGTATGTGGTCGACTCTTTTATTGTGAGCGTGGATTTTCCTTCAATTTTTGCCGGATCAGGTTCTGCAATAACCGATCCTTGCATCTTTGGCGTCTCTTCAACTTTTGCTATTTCATGTTTTGTATGAACCAGTTCGGAAATTTCCGTGATTTCTCCGATTTTTACCGATTCAAGAGTTTTACACTCTTCATTTATTGTCATTCCATCAAACACGGTGATCGGATCGAATTGTTCACCATGTGGGTTTGGTGGTGAGGAAATAGACACTTTTGGTACATGTTTTTCCAACACACGGATGCGATACTTGTCAATTGATGCACGAATTGTAGCATCGTTTTGTCCGTATCCATCCAAGACATGGTTTATATATGCAGCAAGCTCTGCTGCATCCTCCTCGGTCTGCACGCAATCACTCACCTCAAGACGGAGACTTTCACAGTTGCCAATATTTATCGCAACACCGATTGTTAGTGTCCTCCTCTCTGACATAGCAATCAATGTTAGTGCTTTGCGGAATTAATGATGTGTATTCTGATGTTGCAAAGCAAAAGGCTGATAGCTTAGTTTTTCAATAGAATAAGTATTCTATACACAGTCGGCAAATGATGAAAGTTACCCCCGCTGAACCGAACGGGTATGATGAAGCACGGGGTCTGATGCCGTCTGTTTGTTTTATTTTTATTGTTTTATAACTATAATTGACATTTCGTTGGAAAATGTGAACACAGTTTTTCCAGGAAACAATCTGGTAGATGAGTAATATGTAGTAAAAAAAAGATGAAAATATTATTCATCTCTCCTCTCTATTTCGACGATCAGATTTTCCATAACTTTATCAATTGCGTTCCATGTTGGATTTACCTGTCCTGATTTTCTCACGATGAATGGTCTTCCCTCATCACCTGCCTTGCGCATTTCAATATCGATTGGGATGGATCCGAGATACGGCACGTCGTATTCTTTTGCCGTTTTTTCCCCACCTCCTTTGCCGAAGATATCAATGACCTCTCCACAGTGTGGACAAACCATCCCGGACATGTTTTCAATAATACCAAGCACTGGTAAATCCATCATCTCCACAAATTTGATTGCCTTTGTTGAATCAAGTATGGCAACATCTTGTGGAGTAGTAACGACAACTGCACCCTCTACATTCGGTGCAAACTGCACAATGTTCAGCGCTTCATCACCAGTTCCTGGTGGCAGATCAACTACAAGATAATCTAGATTTCCCCAGCTAACATCTCCCAAAAATTGTTGAATTGCTGCTGCTTTCATCGGTCCGCGCCAGACAATTGGACTGTCGGTGGTGTTCAAGAGGAGTGCCATCGAGACGATTTTCAGGGAACCTGTGATACTCACTGGCATGATCTTGTCGCCGATTGCCTGAAGTTTCAGATCCTCAATGCCGAACATCTTTGCGATGCTTGGGCCGTGAAGATCCAGATCGAGAAGTCCGGTCTGGTATCCGTGGTTTGACAGTGCATACGCAAGATTGACGGATACCGTACT
>JAIRRQ010000059.1 GCA_031255895.1 Methanocalculaceae archaeon | reverse complement strand
GGACTGTTTCGATCAACGAGGATTACCTCGAAGTATTTGCACTTTCCATCCTGTCCAACCCAGTAGGAATTTAACACTTCCATGTTTGGATAGCGGTCCTGTGCACGCTCTTCTGCGATAGTCTGCAGATTTTTTCCAGGAGTTGACTTGCGCATCCCCATACGGTTAGTTCTACGTCCGCGGATGTAGCGCGACTTTTTACGACCACCACGACGAATGGACGCGCGGACGACAATAATACCCTGCTTGGCTTTGTAGCCGAGTGCATGGGCACGATCAATACGAGTTGGGTGCTCAATTCGAACAATAACGCCTTGTCGGCGCCATACTTGCATTCTCTCCCAAAGAAGCTTTTTTACGCCAGAATTTGCGGGTTTTTTCCACGCATCCCGAACGTACCCATACATGGATTTTGACATTTTTTTCATTCACCTCAGGTTCAGCAGCCATCATTCCTAAATTATCTCAGAAAATATTCTGCCACATTCCTGTGATATACAGCCACATCGAACGATACGGTACTGTAAGCTGTATACTATTAGCTGGAATTCCTATTTCTAATGTGCGGTTCACTCCGCTCGTGATGAGCAGATGAACCACACATTAGAAATAGGAACCACAATCAACCCGGCACGTAACTAGATATGTGTACGTTCATCCTCATCTGAAGAAAGAACAGATCTCAGGATTAGATCGAGGAAAACACGCATCACAACATCTCTGCATTTGTTTATATATATCTACATTCTTGATGCGTTCGATGGGTGTCGCTGGATACAGAATATCTGCATCATTTTCGATAGACATGATCATGCCCCATATGATCGAAAATGCGACAGAGACATCGATGAGTTTTTCATTTCAACAACGATTTTTCGAAAAATCAAACATCGCAGGAAATTTTGCCATTCATTAATCTGTACAAAACAAAGGACATCATGACCACAACAATCAGAATCGATTGTACTAGGGAAAACGATGGTATGCATCTGTTCTACGATCATAATATCAGATGTCTGTGCAGTTGCAGGAATGTGTCCTTCACAACCTCCCATTCTTCAATTGTTTTGAAATTTTCGAGTCGGAGATAAATTTCGTTTTTGGTGATTTTTGTGCGCGAATTAGCAGATTTTTGAGTGACATCAACCAAATGTATTTCGTTCTCATCGCATAGACGAGGAAATATGAGCACAAAATCACAATTCAGAGTATAAGGTATGCGCAAGATTCCTAAGAAGATCAGTCGCGAGAAGACCATCTCCAACATCATCGCACACTGTTTCACCGGTGACACCAACTGCATATGTGGCAGCACAGGCGGAAGACATTGCCGGCATGCGTGCAAAAAGACCGCCAGTACATCCTGCGAGTACATCGCCAGTGCCTCCGGTAGTCATGCCAGAAGCACCTGTTCTGTTAAATCGCACGCGACTCCCGTTCGAGATAATGTCAACGTCTCCCTTGAGAATAATAACCCCGCCCACATCGGCTGCAACTGCGAGAACAGTCTCACCTCGTTTCACAAGATCGTCCGGCACAGTACCGAAAGTCCGGGAAAACTCACCAACATGCGGGGTATAGATAGTTTCTCCCATAGCGCGAGGTAGAGGATTGCGGAGGAGATCAGCGTCCACAACTGCTTTTTTTGCCGCTTCGATCACCTCGGTTGCGATAGCGAGACTGTCCGCTGCGGTTCCAAGCCCAGGGCCACAAACTACGGAGTCCGAATTTTCTGCAAGAGAGAGGAGATGATCACGATGCACTTCACAGATTCGATCGCCAACGAGCCGATCGTGAATAATATCCGGCACGAATCCATCCGTTGGAGATGCGACACGAACTATGTCCGCTCCCGCACGAAGTGCTGCAATTCCTGCAAGGAACGGTGCACCTTGATACGGTCCTCCTCCGACGACGAGAACGGTACCACCAGATCCTTTGTGAGAATTAACTGGTTTTTTTGGAATTAGAAGGAGATCCCCCTCCCCACAAAAAATTTCAGCGGCGAGTGGAATACCAATGTTGTACACCTCGGCATTCGGAGTTTTCGCGAGATGAAACGCTGCAATGCGATCAGCACGACAACCCGGTGTCGGTACATCACATGCAATAATTCTAGCGGAAGATGCGTTCATGTTGGCTACGAGACCAGCGTAAGGCTCTTTAAGTGGAAAGATGGGTTCGGTGCCGAGAATCGCATCCACGATCACGTCACTTGTAAAAAGATCGGGTGTTATTGTATCCATTATCGCAACTGAACATCCAGTAAGGGTGGCAAGCTGAACACGAGTTTCGTGAGTTTTTGGATCTCCCGCGTAAAAAACAAAAACCTCCATTTCATTTGCAAGATGCCGTGCAGCGCAGAGTCCGATACCTCCATTGTTGCCGATACCACAAAAAATTGTAACACGATCTGGGTGTTCATCCATGACGGCAGATGCAAGAGCGGACCCTGCACTCTCCATACGTTGGAGTGCAGAGACACCCAAACCATCCGCATTTTTGTCAATGACGCGCATATCATCTGCCGAAATAGTTCCTGAAAGGCCAAAGACTGATAATTCCCGCATTTTTCGTAGTAGATACATTTGCCTGCAAAGAAATAAACAATCTTCTCTCTGATCCAATGAAGAATTTTGAATCAGGTTGAAATTGTGATCAGAGCAGTGGGAAATCATGCCAAAAACATACCTATAGTTATCCACAGCACCAAATACATAAGGATGGATTTCACCGATGATATCAATGTTGCAACCGCTATCATCAAAAATGCGGACGCAGTAAAGATTATCTCACACGTGGATGCAGACGGCATCGCGAGTGGGGCAATTATTGCTCAGGCGATCTCCCGTCTCGGCATCCCCATAACACCTCTTTTCGTCAGACAGCTTGAATCGCGGACTATGCGGTACATACCAAACGACAACACACTGAAAATATTTACCGATCTCGGTGCAGGTCAACAGAATCTTATGGAAGAGGCTGGACTGTCCCCAGACAATGTCCTGATTCTAGATCATCACATCAATCAACCAGCATCTGAGGGTACAATGTACCCGCAAGTGAATTCCCAGTTTTATGGACAAGAATATGCAAAATGTTCCGCTGCGGGTGTTTCATATCTGGTTGCAAAAGAACTAAATCCAACAAACACTGATCTCGCCGAGCTTGCCGTCGTCGGCAACATCGGTGACATGATGGCACGCGAGACTTGTTGCCTGGTAGGAATTGCTAGATGGATCGCCGAGGATGGTGTAAAATCTGGGCACATTCGCATCGCCAAAGGCATCAACTGCTACGGACTATCCACGCGTCCTCTACATCTCTGTCTTGCAAACAGTGACGATCCGTTTCTTCCAGGAATTTCCGGAAATCCAAAGGCAGCTGCTAATCTCATGCTAAAGCTTGGTATTTACAAAAAATCCTCTGATCAGCGGACATGGGAAGAACTGCATGCAGACGAAGTGAAGATGTTGGCAAGTGTTGTTGCAGAACAGATGATCGCAAACGGCGAATCAACTGAACGACTATTTGCAGAATTATATTTTTTCCCACACGAGATCGAAAAAACCCCACTGCGCAATGCATCGGAATATGCAACGATGCTCAATGCCTGCGGACGCTGGGCAAAACCGAAAATAGGAATGGATATCTGCTTTGGTAACCGCGATCAGCAGTACCACGAGGCCGAACATATGCTCCGTCATCACCGCTCGATTATTCGCGAATTGTGCGAGCACATCCTCAACACAGGCGTTGTTGACGCGGGTAGCATACAATGGATTCACACGGGAGACTTGTATCCCGATACCATTGTTGGTATCGGCGCTGGAATGACACTGCAAAAATTTGACACGACAAAGCCGATCATGGTATTGTGCAGTGTCTCCGATGAGCCAGATCTTGTCAAAATTTCGATGCGAACATATGAAACAATGCTTCGGCGTGGCGTTGATCTGCAGGCTGCCCTGATTGTGGCAGCGACTGAATTCAACGGTACAGGCGGAGGACATAATATTGCTGCGGGGGCATATATCCCCAAAGGTTGTGAAAATGACTTCATCAAAAGAGTTAACGAGCTTATTGCCTGGCAACTTGCAGCGGGTTCGCCGAATCGCTGATTTCCAGTTCGGCAGGGGAGCAGGGGAGGCACTGTTTCCCGATGAGACGGTATTTTCCTATTCCAACACGAAACGTATCCGATACGCCAATCTCGGCAAAACCAGACTGGTCACAATACGTGCGGGAGACGGCAGATTAACTCTCGGATATTCAGCAGCGGAACGTCTGCATGCACATTTTGCAGCACCGAAAAATCGCGTTGTAATAATAGAAGATGCGGTACCATTTATCCTTAACGGTAAAAATGCAATGGCAAAACATGTAATCGCAAGCGATCTGATGATCATGGCAGAAGATGAGGTACTAGTGGTGGACGAAAATGACGAGCTGCTTGCAACAGGCATGGCGATCCTTGCAGGAATCGAGATGATCGGAATTTCCTATGGAACGGCGGTAAAAGTACGACAGAGTAAAAACCGACAGTAAGCCCGATGGCATTAAGAATCATCGAACAAAAACAGTAACGAGGACTAGTTAAAAATTATGATGCCAGGTATTAATCCAAAGCAGATGAAATCCGTGATGAAGAAGATGGGTATGAAAATGGAGGAGATAGGAGATGTCAGGAAGGTTGTTGTCTATACGTCCTCCGGCAACTATATCTTTGAACCCGCTGAAGTGGTAGGTATTACAATGCAGGGGCAGACCTCATATCAGCTATCTGGTACTCCACGATTTGAATCGGCCAATGTAGAAATCATCGAATCTGATGTGGAGCTGGTCGCATTCCAGACGTCGGTACCTCCCGAGGTGGCACGTGCAGCTCTAGAGGAGTGCAACGGTGATATCGCCGAAACAATCCTGAAATTGACAACAATAGAATGATCGGATCGAACAGAGTAATTATCACAGGACATGGTCGCGAGTATTACGTACGTGCCGGGGAAGGTAAACTTTCGACGGATCTTGGGATGATCGATCTTGCAACAGTTGCGGAGCTTGAAAACGGGGATTTTATTCAAACCCATCTCGGAAAATCATTTATGGTATTGGTACCCCGTGCAACTGATTTTTTTTCCCATGGCAAACGTACTGGCGCGCCGATGATGCCCAAAGATATCGGCATGGTGATGGCATACACCGGAATGTCACGCAGTGAC
>JAIRRQ010000095.1 GCA_031255895.1 Methanocalculaceae archaeon | reverse complement strand
TCTGTCATATTATTTTCAATAGCCTCGCGGATATTATCTGCAACCGTCCGCTCGTGCTTAGACGTCGTTTTAATTATGTAGTAGTGATTGCCAAATTCTGAATCAATCATAATTTCATGGGAGCAAGTAGTGATAGATCAGATAAGTAATGAAACCGAGAATCCCAATAACTGCAATACCAGCTGCTGCAACCACGGAAATTTTGAAAAATTCATCCTTCGTTGGTCTACGAGCAAGTTTTAGTACACGCAGATACTTGTGGATGAATTCGGATACACCCTGTCTCGAGATCACAGATATCTTTACGTTTTTGGCAGAAGATGTCGCCTTTTTTTCAGTTTTTTTCTCGCCTGACAATAAACTCACCTCAGGAAATCAATCTCAAATTTGGATTTCTGAGCCCGACTCGATTGTGGTGTTGCATACGTTTGCTCTTGTTTGCCATAAATCTGCGGAGACTGGACACCGGTCACAATGAGCATAGTGCGCATGCGACCTTCCATCTCTGGGTCAACCTGCACACCCCAGATGATTCGTGCTCCCGAATCGATGCGCTGATAAACTTCCTGCACGACGCCTTCAGCCTCGAACATCGTCATATCAGGACCGCCAATAACGTTGATAAGTGCAGCGGTCGCACCAGTGATATCAACATCCAGTAAGGGAGAGCGCAGAGCTTTTTTGATGGAATCAGTTGCTTTATCTTCACTGTTGGACTCCCCCACACCAATCATGGCGATGCCACCCTGTTCCATGACAGTGCGGACATCGGCAAAATCAAGATTCACGAGACCGGGAAGAGTAATCAATTCAGTGATGCCTTTCACGGCACGCATGAGAACTTCATCAGCAATTTTAAATGCTTGGGAAAGAGGCAAACGCGGAACGACCTCAAGAATACGATCGTTCGGGATGACGATGACAGTGTCTGCAACTTCGCGAAGCCGCTCAAGACCTATTTCAGCGTTTTCCATACGGGTCGCACTCTCACTCGTGAACGGAAGTGTGACGATCGCAATCGTCAGCGCACCAACCTCTTTGGCAATCCTTGCGACAATAGGTGCGCTGCCTGTGCCAGTCCCACCACCAAGACCTGCAGTAACGAACACCATGTTTGAACCGTTAATGGACTGCCGGATAACGTCCTCACTCTCAAGTGCAGCCTCTTCACCACGCTGCGGCATGGCACCGGCACCCAATCCTTTTGTTGTCTGGCGTCCAATCAAAATGCGCTTTCCAACACGTCCACGAAGCATCGAGAGATGCTGAGCATCGGTGTTCAGTGCATAAATTTCTGCACCCTCAACCCCCTCTTCAAAAATGCGAGCAACAGTGTTGGATCCTCCACCTCCGCAACCAACAACAGTAATCTTCGTTTTCAAAGACTCGAGAATACCATCGAACTCGTCATCATCATCGATGTGATTCACTGCAGATTCAATGGTTGATCCGAGAGTTGGAACCGGAACAGGAGCAAAACGAGTCGATTCCAAGATAGGAATGTCGTGTTCGGGGGTTGCCTGTTCTCTGCAGTGAGGGAGGGGAACCTCATCCTCTGCATCATATATTGCGGAAACTGCGCTGTTGTCGCGTGCAGTCTCTTCGAACCGCTTGCGTGATAATGCTTCTTCTACGATTGATCTCATGAATAATTCTCCAATCTCGGGATATGAATGATGAACCGAATCGTTTTTGTTACCATATCCGGCGTGATCATTCTGCCATCTGAAAGTATTACAGATTCGCCTGCAACGAGTTTCCCGAACAATGGACCAGAAGGAATCCCTTGCACGCGCGCGAGCGAGGCATCAAACTGCCGACGAGTTATGATGATCTGATCACCTTCCACCGTGGCACCCTGTGTACGTGTTATTTGTTGGATTGATAAAGCTATTAAATCACCTGCCACATTTTGGCGACGGGAGGAGGTCGTCAACAAAATCGGGAGAACTTTTCCACATTTGTCGGTGGTGTGAAACACGCCGCTAATACGATCTAACTCTGCAAACAGTACTTCTTCCCTACCCCTGAACGCTTCGCTGAAAAAATCCTCGGGTAGAATAATGGAGACAGGGGATCCAGTACCAATCTCACCATGCGGAAACAGCTTCATTGCAGGATCGAACCCTTTTGCGAAGGAGATAAAATTGGTCCAAATCTTCCACGGAATGGTTCCGATTTTATGCAAATCACCCTCAGTTACCTCGGGAATTCCAAGTTTTGCAAGAAGTTTTTCGATATGAACTATTTCTAACTTTGACATCGATTTTTTGTCGACATGCGCGACAATTGCACCACTTTTTGCGATCATCTGCTGGATCATCGAAATATCCACACCAGCAATGTTTCGAGTATGCATCATGTGACCGAATGCTCCCTGAGTCTCGAGAGCAATCGAGGTCTGTCTGGCTGCGTAATGCGTTCCACCGAATCCAATCATAGGAATGATTTTTTCATCGGGATCTGCCATGAGAACGCTAGTTGCAGCCGCACGAGCAGCGTCTATATTCCGCCATTCGGTTTCGGTACTGCCCACTTCAACAAAGAAGTACGGCACATGGATATTGGTTGGGCCGTGATGAGTGATTTCATAGGAAACTCGGAATCCCTCTGGGGCGTACTTCCGATGATTGCGAAGAATCTCCCGCATCCATGCAGGCGCAGCAAAACCTAGCTCATGTGAATTTCCACCAAGATCTGCAGTGGTAAAGTTTCCGGCAGGGTGGACTGTCAATACCGGTACTGGGTTGACGCTCGCATGACGGGCGAGAAATATGACGAGATCAGCATCTGATGTGACGAATGCGTTGTCTGTATTGATGATACGATCGCCCCATTCACGAAATATCACCTCCTGTTTGGAAAGAAGAGGCCAGCCCCCCTCTGGTGGGTTCTGGATGAGGTCATCCATCATTGCGCGGAGGTTGATCCCGGCGATATCGATGGTAGAATGAATTATATCGATCTTCATATCAGTAAAATTTTTGACGTGAGAACAGATGTGTATTTTCGTTGATGCATGAGTAAATGGATTCTGATACCAAAAAATATTTCTTTGGTTTTTCTGCGGCGCATTCCTGGAAACTACAAACTAGTAGACAATGAATAGTAGGGAATTGTTTAAAACAATCAGGAACAGATCAGGGAAACATCGAAAGACGATCCTGCATTAAATCTATGAAATTTGCACCGCAAATCTTCAACGAATAGATCCATTCAGAAATGATGACCCCCTGAATTGCAAACAGATCTACAAAAACAATAGTGGTGCCAGAAAATCACACATCAAAAACTTCAGAAACAGCAGATACAACAACGTTGAGATTTAAGACATTAAACATGTGCAGAAGTAGAATATCACATATGCAGAACTGTGAAGTGGATATGACGCATCGATCCAGACGGTAATCGCAATTTCTATCGCAACGATGAACAAACACTTGGATTTTTTGATAATTAAGTAATATTATTTTCAGATCATTTCTTCCTTTTTGCAGGAATGCAGGAGGGAAGACGCAACATTTGCGACGAAAATAAAAAACATCGATGCAATGTTGATCATCTCGTAGTAACTAAAAAATTCATCGTTTTCAACAATTATATGGAAAATTTCCATACAGACAAGGAAATAGCACAAGATCATACAGATAATTTTAATACCACTGGTAGCACCCATTTTCCCAACCAATATCTATCTTCCACACAATTTTATCCCATTTAGTTCACCATGACATACATTTTGACGCAAAATGTGGAATTCAAACCCACTAGCTTCATACTAGCTTCATTTTTCCAGATTTTAGCTGCCTCATTCCTCGATGAAAATACTACATAGATGTTCGGGAAAGAAATCGTAGGAAAACTATCAAAGAGATACTCGCGATGAAATCAATACGAAAGTGCTTTCATCGAAGTAGGTACGTTGATACTGGAAGAAAAACGGCTGAATTTTTTCACAATTTTCTTGAAAAACAACAATTTTGATCTATCTTATAATTCTCATTGGAGTATTTTCCAGAATTTGTGAACTGGAGATATAAATAAAAAAATGGAAGACATCATTCGAAACGAATATCCAAATCAGATCAACATACCTATAATTTTGGGAATTATCTCGATCATGTTCAAATATGGCTTCGTACTGCTTCCGTTGATAACCAAACACCCACACATGATAACAGAGACACTGCCCAGTTCCAGTATGATCACGGAAATCATTCTGGGAGTCTGGAGTGAATGCAGAGCATTTTCAGAACAGATTTATGACAGAATATTCCGTTCATCACGAAAAAAATTCGTCTTTGCGCTGAAGTTTGTTGACACCAAGTGATTTCGCAATCAGTGATATTTCATCCTCAATTACCCTGATCATGATAAAAACCGCCCTTACAGGTTTGGCAATCGAAATGCTCATCAAATCGATGATATCCTAGACGAGCAATGTCACCCATACAGCACCCAGAGGTATGATCATGGGATTGATAACTATGATACCTCATCTTGACAAATTCAGTAATTATTTGATTATTAAATCATTTCAAACAATTATGTGGTCTTTTGCAGGAATCATTCTCTTTACGATATTCATCTGCCTGATTCTAGGAATAGTATTCACAGCATCCGAACTGATAATAATAACAAAAACCTGTGTAACGAAACACAGGTCAGTTTCTTTGGAAAAAATCAATTTTCAGATTGAGATTCTTTTTTAGGATTTTTCTGCTTCACGTACGTGATTAAAAACGTCTCTGTCCCTCGTTCTGAAGAAGTTGCACAAACTGAATATCCCGTTGCGAGGGACAGTACATTGAACTTGCACAGCTCCACACACTGACTGCAGATAACACATCGGAATCTATCAATTGTCCACGTTTTTGCCGCACGATCAACCACAATCGCCTGAGAAGGGCAGCGTTTCATACAGATCATACACGATGCGCATCTTGACGGATCGAACACGACGTGACCGCGGGTTGCATCAAAATATCGAGCAGATTCTGCCGGAAATGTTGTCGTCACTGGCTTGTGCACAAACTGCCTCAAGATAGTTTTCAGCATCTTCATCTATTTCACCTCTCCATACATCCGATGCACGGATCAATCGTCAGTACAATCTGCGGCACATCAGCAAGCTCCACACCCGCAAGCATCGCAACCAACGATGGAATATTTGTCAATGTCGGTGTTCGGACACGGAACTGTGTCAAATATTTCGTGCCGTTGCCACGGAGATAGTGAATCACTTCTCCGCGAGGCTGTTCGGAGCGACTGAAGTACTCGCCATCCGGATTTTTTTTCACCTGTATCGCCACCTCACCGTCCGGCATTGCGGCGATAATCTTGTGAATGATATCAACAGACTGGAATAATTCCTTGCATCGTACCTCGCAACGAGCATATCCATCACAGCCATCCGTCGTCACTGGTTTGAATCCGATGTCCTGATATGCAAGATATTTCGACGTCCGCACATCCAGAGCGAGTCCCGAACCACGTGCAACAGGACCAACCGCACCAAGATAGTACGCGTCGTCCGGTTTGAGTATGCCTTTTCCAACCAACCGTTTTTTCAGAGTGTAATCATTTAAGAAGACGTTCACCATCTCCTGCATCTCCACCTCAATATCATCCAGTCGCTTATCCATGCAGGACAGGAATTCATTTGTCACGTCACGGCGAACACCACCCACCTTGCAAACACCCTGGATTACACGACCTCCGGTCGTCGCCTCGAGCTCATTCAAGATCAACTCACGGATCTTCCACGCATTGTAAAACAAGCTTTCAAAGCC
>JAIRRQ010000071.1 GCA_031255895.1 Methanocalculaceae archaeon | reverse complement strand
CCGGAACAGTTTCCAGGTCTTGTCTATCGCATCAAGGACCCGAAAATCGTCGCACTTCTCTTCTCCTCAGGAAAAATCATCTTAACCGGTGGTAAAAACCTTGACAACGTCCGTAATGGCCTTGATTTCCTCGAAAAACGTTTGGAACCTATCTTGAAAGAACAGAAATAATTTGGGACGTTTCTATTGTCTAGTCGAAATCATTCATAAAAAATCTGATTGTTTCATCAATATATTTCTTAATTTTTGTTAGAATTGTTATTTTTCATTAGTGATTTTTTCAAAATAACTAATGAAAAATAACAATTCATATGCATTACATGCGTGGTATCTAATCTGACCAAAACCGGTGAGTCTGGACAAATCTTCTCTCTGCTTTCAAAATTTCACGATAGAAATTATCCCCGGTTGTAAACGTGTTTAATATCCGCGCCGCAGTATCGGGCCCAACACCGCGTCCAGCAAGTGCGATGATAGCCTTTTTCCCGCTGGAGAGTACCATATTTGCGTTGCGGATCATCCGCGTTTCCGCCTCTTTCTCCTCAGTGTTTTTGTTCTTCTTTTTCATCGCCGAAAACATCTTCTCGTCATAGGGTTTGAGAACTGCAATCAGCCGGGCCCCACAGATTGGACACTGTGGGTTATCAGGGGCATGACCTACTTCGGTGTGGCTCTTCCAGTCCTTGCAGTGCATGCATGCAAGCACGATGTCTTGTTTGTCGATGCGGTGTTTCACACTTGAAAGAATCGCCTGTTCTTCATTTGGAGGCATAATCAGATCCCTGCCGGTAAAAAAACCATCGGCACCGATAATGGAAAGATGACTCGTTACAGTCTCCATGCGATGATCTTTGATCATCTGTACTACAAGACGCGCGTTTTCCACGTCCATATTCGAGAAAAATAGTTCGCGTAACGTCTCTTTTTCTATTGCTGTGCCCTCAAAACGATCCAATAGGCGGTTGATACTGATTTTTTCATAGTTGACGTTCGTGTCAATCGCGCCGAATTTTTTCGCTACCTGTATCAGTTTCCACTTGTAAAGAGTTGTTTTTTTGAGAGTAAGAGTGAGAATCGTCTCGATATGATCAGGTTCAAGTGAACAAAGCACCTCGTTCACATTCGGTGCACGCAGAACTTTCGGCAATCTAAGAAATATCCGATATGCGTCTGATTCGACGCCAACCGACGTTCCGTACCGTGCGGACAGAAGAATTGACAACACGCGACCAAGTGTTTCATTGACTTTGTGACCACCACATAGATTGAGCATAACCCCCTCGTCAGCATCCTCAAGCACGATCACTTTGTCAGTTGCAACGATTGATCGGTTTTTTATCATCTCAGCAAGTATTTTTTTCGAAAAGATTATTATCTGTTTGTCTGCATGGTAATCGTCGAAATTTTGCAGACGACGAAGTTGTCCAACCTCCATCGCAATTGCGAAAGGAACGGGTATTTTTTCACCATCCCACAATGGCAGTTCTCCTTTTGCATTCTTCGCAGGTTCGACCATAATGCGTTCTTCATCAATGTCAAGCACACGCCACGTCCTGCCACGGGTAACAAATACTACGCCAGAGAAGAGCCAGCTGACTACAAACGATTCATCTAATGTTCCGATTGGTTTTTGCGAAATTATGTCAAAAACGACACTTTTTTTTTCATCAGAAATCATCGACAGATTTTGCGAGAGGTATTTGCGTGTACGTGCCTTGGCGATGAGAAGTTCATTCTCAATTCTGATAAGAAAGTGCCTCTCCATTTGGGCAATAACTTCATGTATCAGAGGGATAGCATCTGAAAAGCAGTAACTGCGGGTGAATATTTCTTCGATCTTTGCGATCGCAATTTCTCCACGTTCAACTGCAATGGCTGCAATCTGGTTTGCGACGACGTCTGCTGCGTTGATGGGTGGATGAACGCTTTCCGGTTCATTTTCCATTGCTCTTCGAACTATCACCATCGATTCAATGCTGTCATCAAATCCGGTTGCAAGAACCGTACCCCTCGAAGTTGCGTGTAGTTGATGTCCGGCACGACCGATTCGTTGAATTAGTCGGGTAACCTCGCGTGGTGAGTTAAATTGCACAACATGATCGATCTGACCGATATCAATTCCAAGCTCCATTGAGGAGGTGTTGATCATTCCCCGTGTGAGGCCAGCGCGGAATCGGTCTTCGGCGTCAACTCGCATCTCGTAGGAGAGTGAACCATGATGCACATCGATGTCACCGCGCTCACGCAGTGCATGACCGATAGCCTCTGCAACGTTGCGTGTATTGACGAAAACAAGTGTTGAAGTGTGAGAATCTATACATTTTTCGATTTGTTTCGTCTGATCTGCAAATGATTCCCCTCCAAACTGGACTGTGAGATCGAGTGTCTTTGCAACTGGTATTTGTACAATAGTGCATGGGCGTTTACCACAGAGAAACAGACCGATAACGTTCGGATTGCCGACAGTTGCAGAGATACCTATACGCTGGATTTCACCTGAGAGTTCAACCAACCGCTCCAGTGTGACGGATAACTGTGCGCCGCGTTTGGAACCAGCGAGTTCATGGATTTCATCGACAATAATGAAACGAACGCCTGAAAGATGTTTGCGAAGTATTTTTCCCATCATCATCGCCTGTAGGCTTTCAGGGGTCGTTATCAGTAGATCAGGAGGATGAGCTGCCTGTTTACGACGAACGTTCTGCGTGGTGTCACCGTGACGAACGGAAATACGAATACCGAGCTCATTCCCCCACCATACAAGTCGGTTCATCATGTCGCGGTTGAGGGAACGAAGTGGCGTAATATAGAGCGTGGTAAATCCAGGTGGAAATGATTCAGTAAGCATTCTATGAAAGATCGGAAGCAGTGCGCTTTCGGTTTTACCGGTTCCGGTCGGTGCAATCAGGATAGCATTATCTCCTTGGATAAGTTTTGGAACAGCATGCATCTGAATCTCGGAGAATTTATCGAATCCACGTTTTTCCAAAATATCTTGAATTTTCGGGTGTAAACTCTCCCGTGGATCGTGAATAGCCTCATTCATACATCTACCGGTTAGGAATCAAACCATTCCAGGTGTTGACGTAGGTACCGTCTTTGAGAAACACCTCGAGGGTATCAGTTCTGATCGCTCCTGCAAGTGGGGATATTTTCTTTCCAGGGATCATCCGAACATCGAACCCCCCTGAAAATTCGCAAAAAGCAGGGACGAGAAGCACACGAGTTGCAGCAGTCGTTTTTGGCAGATCAACCACGGTACCATCGATCTCTGCAAGGAGATAGCATGGTATTTTGTGGAGTGAACAACCGACCTCGTCGTAGATATTGACAACTGGATGGTGATGGCCACATAGGATTAGTTTTCCAGAAAGTTCATGGGCGGGAATGGCGTGACCGTGCATGTAGCCGCAACCGTCGATGACAGCACCATTTGTTGGTAGCTGCTCATCTTTCAGAAGATATTTTTCGATGCCTGCGTCATGATTTCCGATAGCAAGTCGAAACTGTGTCAGATCTCGAATTTTTTTGAGTACTTGCGGAATTTCGTTTTTTTCTTGGGAGGTTACATATGGTATCATATGCTTGAAATCTCCTAAAATGACGAGATAGTCTGGTTTGCTCTCCTCGATAATTATCAAAAGTCGTGAAAGCCGTGAAGCGGTTCCACTTTGGATGTGGAGACCATGGTGATAAAGATCAGCTTCAACACCGAAGTGAGGGTCGGCGAGGACCAAGATCCGCTCGTGACGCTCGATGAGAACAGCCGGTCCATCGGGATAAAATTTTGGATTCATCTCACGTTTTCATGCTATTTTGATGAGTTCGATAGTTGGCGCGTAGCACTCTCCCTTTTCCATCAGACGGGATAGTGCGTTTTTTGCATCAATTTCGCTCATACCGAGC
>JAIRRQ010000064.1 GCA_031255895.1 Methanocalculaceae archaeon | reverse complement strand
ATCTTCGAAAATGTTTTCAAAGAGTGATCTTTTTCACAATTTTTCGAATGTGTGTCCTGTCTGTTGGGAGGCCGTTCAGATGCATTTTCTTTTTTTGCGACAGATAACATGGAGTACAGAAAATAATTGATGGTTCCACGTTTCATCGAAGTAATAATCTTTTTTGAGAGGGGTTTCAAGAGGAAAGAGATTGCTATAACTCTGATTGAATCTCAGTATTTAAAGTTTTTGTGGATCTGTTGTTCTGACTTGTGTGTCGACGCAAAGAGAATGATCCACTGTCATGATGCGAGAGAATTGTTTGCCCATGGTAATCTGGGTATTTGCAACGTTGCCGATCGTAACAATCATTTCAATATCTTTTAGGCTTGAAATTAGACTTGCACGAATATCTTTTTCGAATTTTTGCGTTTTGGTGGTTATAGGTAGAATTTTTGTTTTCTTTCTTTGAATGTGATCTGTTCAAAGCAAAGTACTACCGCATTACTTGCAAGGTACATCACAAATGGATCTGTGGTTGTGGCAACCGATTTTGAAATTTGAAAGTCGAAATTTCGGTGCAATCGTTTGTAGTGATCGTTGTGTTGTCCGTAATCGACGTATTTTTCGTCACATTTCTAATCATCAGAACAATGTTAACCATCGCAAGATTGATTATCTTTTTCGTGGGTGCTCCACATCCATCATAGATGTTTGCAGTACCCAATGTGTCACGCGCAGAGTTCGTTGTGAGGAACATTGTTTCGTTTGTTGGGTGCGATGAGATTGCAACCATCATTTCATCATTATGAATAGACAGCAAGTTTTCTCTACCTCAATAATCGTTGTGTTTCATGTGATCAGCTCATCTTTGACAAATGATTTTTTATCTGCTGTTCTGAAAGTACCTTTATTGCGTGCAGTTTGTGTATGCAAATTTTGCTGAAGTCAACAGACGGTGGTGCTAAAAATCCACGGCACAATCCTTTCTATCCGCTATGATGTGGTTAATTCTGCATCTTTTTCCGCAATACTGACAGATAGTTGTTATTTATTCCGTTTTCATGATTGTTCATATAGCGGCCAACAATATTCGAACATAATTGTAATTTTAATTTAAATTATTGTTCATTTTATCAATAAAATAATATTTTACTTAAATTATTTAATTATGAGGTGTGATCGAATACGCGCATGACAGAAATGATACATTGCTATTTAACGAGGCACAACCAATGTCATACTGCAGCTTTGTCTGCATGAGTTATCTACGCAGAAGTTTCGGATGTTTCCGTGTTTCATGCGTGCAGACTTATGGGTGTGGCAACCATGCCCACTCATGGAGTTAAAAAATGGAAAGAAGAAATTCCTATGGCGGATCCCGTCAATACAATGACATACCCCGTGAAATGACCAAGGCAATCTGTTCAGATTGTGGAAAAGAGTGCGAAGTTCCGTTCAAACCAACCGAGGGCAGACCAGTTTACTGTCGTGACTGTCTTCCCAAGCATCGAGCACCACGTTCGCCCCGGTACTAACGAAATATCGAAAGTGGAGATCTATCTCTGCTTTGATTCAATTTTTCTATTTTTTCTATATTTCACTGGTGATTATTGCAAAAAAATTCCTTTGATGAGCGAATACACTCCTAGCATATCCTGGGAAATAACAATCATCAACAGGACAAACAGCTTTTTCAGCATCTTATCCTGAAACTTGTTTGCATACTTCACTCCGATCAGTGCCATTGGCACTGCTGTTACCACAAGAATCGTCCACTCTACCAGATCTACATAGCCTATCAGGTAAAATCCGTATGGGTTCTGATTCTCCCCTGTCAACACGCCGGTTGTCAGATACGCCACGATGCCACCGAACGTAATGAACACAATCGCCGCAGCAGACGTTGCTACCGCATATCGCATCTGATATTTCCCGAAAATCGTCAAGAATGGAACTACAATTGTTCCGCCCCCGATACCCAGTAGACCGGAAAAAAATCCTACTACCCCTCCGATGCCAACTCCGGCAGATGTTGACAGTGATCGTGCGTTTCCAGGTGGTAGTACCATCGCCATCCGTATCGCACTGATTGTGAGCATCACACCGAACAAAAAAGTTAACACCGCAACAGGTAGATGCGTCGCGATCATCCCTCCGATGTAACTAGTAGCAATCCCAGCAATCCCTATTGTAGCTGCATCGCACCAGTTCACATTCCCTTTCTTCGTATGACCGAGTGCACTCGTCAGCACTATTGGTAACACAGCTGCTAGGCTTGTTCCAAACGCCACTAAAATTGCAATCTTGGGTGCAAAACCGGATACCTTCAGCACAAAATATATAATTGGTGTAAAAATAAACCCACCGCCCACACCGAGAAGACCTGACATAAATCCTGCGAATAACCCGGTTGCAATCAACAAATAAAACAAAATTGGTTCCATTTCATCTCATGGTATAATTTCACAACCGTTGTAGCGTGTATGCGCAAACGATTCGAGTGTGAGCTTGCCTCCTGTAATCATACTATTTAAGCGCGGCAGTTCCGCCATGATAGTATCGTGCAAAATGCGCACTGTGTTGCAGACAAGTGTATAATTTTCACGCCAGGGTCGCATAACATTTGAATACAGGCATCGACCACCGCAAAATCCATAAATCTCACATGACGGACAAGGTTCTCCCACTGATATCTCTGGCAAATGCAGCGGATCAGCATCGTGAATATGTCCAACGTAATAGTCTGCCATTCCTATCATGATTGGACAGGGTGCGATCCAACCGTTTGTCATAATGCTGTAGTTCGAATATCCCGATCCACATCGCAGTCGACTTACCGTTTTGGATAGCATATCTTCTGTCGTTGACAGAAATGGGTACCACTTTGGTACAATACCTGTCGTCTCAATGTTTGTCATCCATTTTGCCACGAGTCGTCGAATTCCGTCGTTGTAGGATTCCTTCCACTCCGCGAATCTACGGTGTGAATAGTCCCCCGTAAAGTCCGCATCCATCTGCCAGTGAATAGAGGTGAAATATTCTGCAAGATGCGTTACTGCTGCATAAATATCAGTGTCCTCCGCAATCGTCATCCTGGCAATCAATTCACCCTGATATCCTTGCATGCGGATCAATGCTGCAGTTTTCAACACCATCTCATAGATCCCGTTTCCACGGTGCCCGTCGGTTAATGTCCTGTTACCATCAATTGAGATAAGAATTGTTTCGAATCTGTTCACATACGTACTCGGTAGTTCGCCGAGCCTTGTCCCGTTTGTTTGAAGCATAAACCTCTGAATTGGTGCCTGATCCATGATCTCCATCACCAGATCAGATTCTAACAATGGCTCTCCTCCAATAAATGTCAGCACGCAATCCGGATCTTTTGCAAGGAACTGGTACAACTCCTCAAGTGGATACTCAATTGTTTCCGCAATTGTCTCGTCGATCGTCCCGGGTGTTCCGTCTGCCGTTTCCTCCTCTTCAAACATCTTCGCTCGGCAGTAGGAACAGCAGAGATTGCAGTTGTCGGTCACGATCAGATGAAAAAACATTATACAACCACGG
>JAIRRQ010000050.1 GCA_031255895.1 Methanocalculaceae archaeon | reverse complement strand
GCAGTGTTCTAGACCAAACAAATGAGCAACTTCGTGTGCTCCCTCCTTGGCTATGCGATCAATGAGAGCATCATCATCCAAATGGCGGCCGTAATATTCATTCTTCAGTCGTGCAGAAGACACAACCGCAACACCAAGAACAGGATATGCAAGACCAAATACAAAATCAGCAAGCGGTTCAAACAGATCGACCGGTGTTACCAGCAAGATTTTTTCGTGGAGATGATTGAATTTATCGTAATACTCAATGTCAACGCCATCTGGTTTGAAAAGTTGGGGATGTCTGCGGCGAAAAATATCCAGTTTTGTGAGAATTTTTACCGCATTACACTGTTGACGGAGAGTATCAAAACCTTCGAGCGGGAAAGTACCATTGTCAATGCGGGATATGGACATCTCCAGTACACCCGAAAGTTCCTCAGTGACGGGGCTACTCAGACCAATTGGAACTCTACTATCCCAGAAAACGTGTAACCCCATGTTCGTAGATAATTTCATTGTGGCGGGACATAAACATATTGAACACTTTCAAGGGAAGAGAACGCGTGCCAGCATATCAGATTGAAAAAAATATAGGGGAGTACATTCGCGATCACTACCTCTCGGCGATTGAGATAGGATTTGGTGGAAAAATAATCGCAGCAGAGATCATTCAAGATGCAGGCATTCCTATTCTATGTACTGACATCCATTCATATCAAACGACCACAGTCCCTGCGATCGTGGATGATGTGTTCTCTCCGACACTACCATATTACCAGGGAGTGGACGTGTTATATGCAATTCGGCCTGGTTGTGAGATAATCCTCCCGATGATAAAACTGGCAAAACTAGCAGGAACTGAACTGATCGTGTATCATCTTGGATTTGAGCTATATGGAGATGGTGGTGAGAACATTGATCTCGAGAATATCCAATTACACAGGTATGTAAAACGACTAAAATGACTAGAATGAGAGAATAGTCTCGCGTACATTTGGTGTGTACCATTCCTTCAAGGATAAACAGTCTAAAAACTATTTATTTGCGAATATCCAATACCATGTGATTTCTAGGTTTTTTCCATGAACAAGGCACAAAAGAAATGGCTGTTCATATCAGTCGACATCAGTGTAGTTGCACTCGTTGTGATGCTTTTATTAACATTTGATACCAAAACACTTGTCGCTTTAGAAAAATGCAACCCCTGTTACATTTTTTTCGGTTTTCTCTCACACATTTTATCGATTGTATTCTGGGCACTGCGCATCAAACTGGTGTGCTGGTCGCTCGGGTACCGCGTACCGTTCATCCACTCGATAAACCTGATCTGCGCAAATATGCTGATCGCAGCAGTCACACCATCGCAGGTCGGTGGCGAGGCGATACGAGCATATGAGTTGTACAAATCAGATGTTCCGACGGCTGACGCAACCGCTGTGGTTCTCATGGAACGGGTCTTGGACGGCATTGTGCTTTGCATCGGAACAGTTATCGGAGTGTATCTGCTTGGTCGAATGTTCAGTCATTTAAACTTCCCTCCAATGTACATGGGTGTTGCCCATATCGCGACGTTCTTTTTCATAGGAGCACTTTTACTATTTGCCATTTTCGCGAAACGACCGCAATGGACAAAACTCATCGTTGCAAAAGTCTCAGGGCTTTTTACCCGTCGGTGGGATTCACAAAAAATCGACAAACTACTGAGTGTACTTGATGAAAACATCGATCGATTCTATGTGACCATTGGACACTTTGGTGGACGTTCGAAGATCGGTATGGCGCTTGGGTTACTGATGACCGTTGCATTCTGGGTCTCGGAATTTGTAATCGCGTCGATGCTCATGATGGGCCTCGGTCTTGAACCGATGTATCTGATCTCGTTCATCTTCCAACTGCTAATCACAATGATTATGATGATTCCTTTAACACCGGGAAGTGTAGGCATCGCCGAGGTAAGCATCGCTGCTTTCTACTCGATTATCATACCACTACCTCTGGTGGGTGTATTCGTGCTGCTGTGGAGGTTGATTCTGTACTACTTCAACGTGGTCGTTGGGCTCATTGCAAGCTTGCGGATTGTGCAACGCGAGGCGAAAGATTCCCTGAAAAAAATACATGAATAACTCTATGTTTAAATTACTAGCAGACTATTCTGTAAGTAAAAGAGTTTCTGGTACTCTCATGGACACAAAGCAAAAAAAGTGGTTATGGATCTCTATCGGTCTTTCAATAGTGATTCTCCTTGTAGTAATGATTCTGACATTTAACGAGAACACCATTGAATCATTGAAAAATCTAAACCCCTGGTTCCTTCTTCTCGCATTCAGTCTGCACATGACTGCAATGTGCATATGGGCGCTGCGCATCCAGATAATGTGCAAGTCGCTTGGGTATCCAGTGCCGCTGTGGCATTGTCTGAATATGATCTGTGCAGGACAACTGATCGCATCGGTTACACCATCACAAATAGGAGGGGAGCCTGTGCGCATTCATGAACTTTACAAGGCAAAAGTGCCAATTACAGACGCAATGATAGTTATTCTAATAGAACGATTAATGGATGCAGTGCTGCTGGTACTTGGTGTTGTCGTCGGCATGTGCCTGTTCTCGATTGCGTACAGCAACGAAGAGATTCCAGGAATGGTAATTACGGCGGCGTGGATCAGCACAGGATTTTTTGTGATGTTGCTGACAATTCTCGCCATGTTGCTCTCTCGACCACAGATTATCAGGAAAATAGTATTCAAAATTGCAGAATTTTTTACGAAGAAATGGGACAGCAAGAAAATAGAAAAACTCACATTACGGATCGATGAAACAATCAACCGGTTGTACATGACGTTTGAGACGTTTGCAAACCGGGCAAAAATAGGACTTGTGTTCGGATTTTTATTGACTATTCTGTTTTGGGCATGCGAGTATGCAATTGCGTCAGTACTTCTGATTGGCCTGGATTATCCTCCGAATTTTCTGTTGTCGCTTGTGTTCCAACTGATCATTGCAATGATCCTCATGATACCGACAACTCCAGGTGGAGCAGGCGTTGCGGAGATCAGTTACGCGGCTTTTTACTCGTTGATCCTTCCATCAGCGGTGGTCGGCGTATTTGTAGTACTGTTGCGATTAATTTTGTACTATTCTAACCTCCTCATCGGATTTGTTGCAAGTTTTCTGATTGTAAGGCGTGAAGCAACAAATGAGGTGGTGGAAGTGGAACCTAAGGAGGGAGAGGCAATCTGAACCAAGATTATATTCCTCTGCGTGATCGGATTCGATATTTTCTGGCAAAGAGTAACAGAACCGAAGACTTTTATCATCGTCAGTATGAACGGTTGTTTTCACGATATTATTCTCCTGAAGAAAAATGTCTGCGATTTGGACCTCTGTGCCTTCCGAGACTATCAACGTCCAAACACTCGACACGGGAGGAAACCTACTATGCAATGGAAATCGGAGACATTCTGTTTCCTGCGCTGTTTAGGAGGTATGGGTACGTAGACGAAGGGCCATACGAGTGGGGAATGGTGCGGGTTGCACCAGGAGACATTGTGTTTGATTGTGGAGCGAATTTCGGCGTTTTTTCTCTGCTTGCAGCATATCGTGGAGGTGAGGTGTTTGCATTTGAACCGATACAGGAAACACGAGAAATCCTCAGACAGACGCTGGCACTGAACCCATCCCTTGCAAATCGGGTACGCATAGTGCCGTACGCGCTAGGAGCCAAGGAGGGAAACGCCGAATTCACAATTCTTATGGATACGCTGATCGGGTCATCAATGGTACTGCCACAGAACGGCAGGAAGATATGCGTACCGGTGACAACGGTAGACGCATTCACTGAGGCGGAAGGGTTGGATGCGGTGAACTTTATAAAGGCCGATATTGAAGGTGCGGAACGTCAAATGCTTGTCGGAGCTGCGAGTATACTGCAGCGATGCGCACCGAAGATTGCGATCTGTAAATATCATCTTGCAGACGATGGAATAGTTCTTGCAGGACTATTACGAAAGGCAAATCCCCGGTATATGTTGAATGAACGATGGAAAAAGATCTACGGATATGTACCCTCTGAAAAATAAGATACCTACGTTTATGTATCAGAATCGCAAATATAATAGACCATGAAGATATTCATGTTACAGAATGTTTTCGAAAATTCAGGCGAAGGTAGCCAAGCCAGGTCAACGGCGCCAGATTCAGGGTCTGGTCTCATAGGAGTTCTGGGGTTCGAATCCCTTCCTTCGCACTACCAC
>JAIRRQ010000021.1 GCA_031255895.1 Methanocalculaceae archaeon | reverse complement strand
TTTATCAATAAATTCAATGTCATTACAAAACAAATAGATATCATGCACTGAATAGACTAAATAAGCTTCCAATTGTCCCCTTACCCAAAATTTCATTTGTCAATTACCCCAAAAAACATCATTTTTGCACGAGAGGGTATGATTCAGATAAACATTTTCAATCTCACCTCAAAACAATAGTGGGAGAATGCACTGTTCACCGTATTCTTCTAACGGAAGATTTTGGTTGAATATTGGTATTGAAAAGAATATCATCGTTTGATCTTGGTTCGTTTCGAACGTGACGAAAGCCTTTTAGTTTGCCATATAGACTAGAACCTGAACAAATACAATGGAAAATAGATCTTAGGTCACCGCGTTATTTTGGACAATGTGTGCCTTGTGATCCTCAAAATAAAGGAAAATTTTCGTGTAGCATCAGAATACTCGACACAACAATCGAAAAAAGCCCACAAAAAAGAAGAGTACATCACACCGAGCAGAGAAGTGATCATCGATCAAGAGATAGTCGAGAATGAAGATTGATCACACACTTACCATGTAAAACAACCATATAGAAATGAAAAAATAAAAAGATAATTCGGAATGTAGAAACAATTCCGACAAAATTTGCGACAGATGAAAAAGTATATCATCTAGCACAAAAATGTTAGTCCTCATCACATTCTCGAAGATGAGAGAGGAAAAAAATGTATTGGTGATATTTACATCATTGGGGGCATACCACCCATGCCACCCATACCACCAGCTCCACCCATCGCACCCATCTCTTCTGGAGACGGGCCAGCAGATTTCGCAGATGCAATCACGTCGTCAATTCTGAGAATCATAACGGCTGCCTCTGCTGCCGATGCGATCGCCTGGGTCTTTACGCGGAGTGGTTCAACGACACCAGTTGCCAGCATATCAATCGGCTTTCCCTCAAAAACATCGAGACCAAAGGTTTTCTCACCTTTCTCATGAGCTGCACGAAGTTCGACAAGTTTGTCGATCGGATCAAGACCTGCATTCTCTGCGAGAGTTCTTGGGATGACCTCTAGTGCGGATGCGAATGCCTCAATTGCAAGCTGGATACGTCCACCCTGAGTTGCTGCGTACTCGCGAAGTCTGAGGGAAAGCTCGACTTCAGGAGCACCTCCACCTGCAACAATCTTCTTGTCCTCGACAACCACACCGACCACACGGAGTGCATCTTCAAGTGCACGACCAAGCTCATCGACAACGTGCTCCGTTCCGCCCTTGATAATGATGGATACGGCTTTCGGATTCTTGCACTTCTCAACGAATATCATCTCTTCGCCGCCGACCTTGCGTTCTTCAACAAGACCTGCATCACCAAGTTCATCGGCACTGATAGCATCAATGGACGAGATCAGCGCACCACCAGTCGCACGAGTGAGTTTCTCCATGTCTGATTTTTTGACACGACGGGCAGCAAGAATACCTGCCTTGGAAAGGTAGTGCTGGGCAATGTCGTCGATACCCTTCTGACAGAAGAGAACGTTCGCACCCGACGTTTTGATTTTCTCAACAATGCCTTTAATCATGCGCTCTTCCTCATCGAGGAACTTTTGAAGTTGGTCGGGACTGGTGATGCTTATCTCTGCATCAACTTCAGTCTTCTTGTATTCAACTGCTGCGTTGAGGAGGAGAATCTTTGCATTTTGAACTGTTTTAGGCATACCAGGGTGAACACGTTCTTTATCGATGATCATGCCTTCAACTATCTCGGAGTCCTCGATTGCGCCGCCAACACGTTTCTCAACCTTTACATTTTCCGTGTCAACAGTTCCATCTGCATCTGCAACAAGAGTAATTGCACGAACAATTAAGTCGCAAAGCTTTTCCTTGGATGCCTCGGCGTTCTTACCAGTCATTGCTGTTTCTGCAATTTTTGCAAGAATTTTTTCATCCTCGGCTTTAACATCAACAGCAATACTCTGGAGGAGTTCCTGCGTCTTCTCTGCGGCCTGGCGATATCCAAGAGTGATAACGGTCGGATGAACATCCTGCTCGAGAAGTTCTTCGGATTTCTTCAGAAGTTCACCTGCAATAACGACTGCAGTGGTGGTTCCGTCTCCAACTTCGTCATCCTGAGTTTTTGCAACCTCAACCATCATTTTTGCGGCAGGATGCTCAATGTCCATCTCTTTGAGGATGGTTACACCATCGTTAGTGATGACAACATCACCGATGGTATCAACAAGCATTTTATCCATGCCTTTCGGACCGAGAGTCGTTCTTACTGCGCCGGCAACCGCCTTCGCTGCAGCAATGTTCATGCTCTGAGCATCCCGTCCACGGGTACGGGATCCACCTTCTTTAAGAATCAGAATAGGCTGTCCGCCAAGTTGTGCTGACATAATTACTATCTCCAAATACTCTGTGGCATACAGAGTAATGTATGCAGATTAGGTTGCTTTGTTGTTCTATATAAATCTGACTGTGTCGTGAATACATCAAGACAAAAATATAAGATAATTCTCCAAGGCTCAGTGTCCCCCGTCGAGGCGCGCCCGCCAATCCAGGAGATATTCGTCGCATAGGACGCGCAGACAACTTCACACGAGAATTTTTCAAAAATTTGTTTGATGAAAACATCTTTCGAGTAGTGGAATTAGCATAATCAAACAGTGAATTGAAAATATGAGGAAAAACTGTGACGAAAAGGGAGAATCGATACTCAACACATGTCGGAATGATCATGTACTACGTTCGTGAGACAAAATATCACTTACCGGAGATTTAAACCAAGGTAAAAGCAAGCACATTGAGTTTTCAGCAGATTCGCATTTGATGTTCGAGTACTGGCGATGCAATATCAGATGTACCAAATAATGAACATATTCCATTTATCTATCACAGACGCAATTAAACACCACCTAAACCAGATACGAACATGGATGATTTTTAGTCTTCATTTTTATGATGATTGGGATAAATTAGTATATTTATCTCATACCAGAACGTGATGGTATCAAAAAATAAAGAAAATTATTCCAAGTATCCATTGGCATTTTTCGAAAATCACTAAAAAATAGATAATGATATCTAAAATAGATGTAGTAAAAATCTGCCAATCTAAATCTGATGATGGTTGCAGTACGCATAGCCTCAAAATCGATAGACATCTATTCCCTTTTGATAAAGATCATTGACTGTGAGGATCATAAAACGGTTGCGAAAAAGAAGGATACGATAGATATGACGACTAAGTTGATTTTTTGACTCGAACGAAAATCACATGAAAGCGAGTGACCCAAAAGATCTCATCAACGTCAAAGAATTGTCGTCGCTTGGTGTGAATTGTCACAGATGGGATCCATGCTCATTCGATGTTTGCAAGGGAGAGCAGAGCAACACAGACGAATGTGATCGAACAGTACATTCGAGATCATCAAACTAGGTATTCCGAACAACTCTACTGCGAAATGTGCGACATCAACATTGCTCTCAAAATATCAGGAAAGATAGGGAAAATACACCTTGATTAAAACATCGTTCGGGTCATACCCGACATTTCCTCAAAAAAGCGTTTTTAAAAGAAAATTATTATCTATCCATCACCATCTCCAACAAAATCGATCCGTCAGAGACATCCTCTAGTCGCTCCTCACCGATCACAAGTGTCTTGCCAATTTTCTTTTCTTTATGGTAATCAGAGACCACACATAAAGAGTACGTTCCTGAAATTTGTGAGATGTTACCAACCAGTTCAGCCCTATGAACGGTCTTCTGTGCAGTGCCGTAGCAAGTGAGAATCGTTTCATCCTCAAACACCGCGAATGCATGAAATGGTGCGCGACGAAGTTCCTGCACACTGATTCCAATCGAACGCAGGCGATCGACAGGCTGTTGACGAGAACAGGCACCATCACTGTGTCTCAACGGCGAGGACACCGATGTTTGTTCTTTCGCTGCCGGCGTGTAACAAAAAAGATCAATCGGCATTACAATGTCGTCGTTAAACAAGCCTCCAAGCCGCATGGCAATGCCGAGAGTTGTGCCCATACCATCTTCGTACTTGCTGATAGTTCGACGAGAGACACCTAGCGCGTGGGCGAGATCGCCGAGAGACATCGACTGTGCCTCACGTAGTTCACGAAGTCGGTTAGCGTC
>JAIRRQ010000003.1 GCA_031255895.1 Methanocalculaceae archaeon | reverse complement strand
TTTTTACGTTCTAAATTATATCTTCATTTTTTCATTTGTCTGAGGATGTTTTACTCTAGTGTATATATGGGCAAAATGTATTGGTGCGTTTCTCTTCTTTAAATGCAATCTCTTGTATTCACATAGAGCCTTTTGTAGGCCTCTTGCAGAGACTTGATTGAAAGTTCTGTGATTGCATGGGCTCTCACATGCGAAGATCATGCGATTTGTATCGTCCAAAATAGAGGAATTCTGTTTTTCATTGTGTTTATTTTGGTGTTTGTTTATATTGACTAGATAACGGAGAGGCTTTTATCACGTTCATAGTGAATTCAGCTAAATTGACGAAAGATTTTTCAAAATTTCTATTCAATCAAATTATCCTTTAGAGTATTTTTCAGAATAATAATTGTGGGTAATGTGTTCCACAATTATTATTCTGGGGTGAAAACAGAAATTTTTATGCAGACAACCATCTTTTACATCAAGATGATATTTTGCCGAGCTAATCAACAAATGACGTTCCGGTGAAAATATGATGGATGTGAGGTCAAAATACTGTTGAAGATTTGAACGGGGTTTAAATCCATTTTGCGGTATATTTGCACGAATTGAAATTGTTGAAAAACTCCTCTGTGTCTCATGAATTGACTAAAAAGCTGCGGAACAATGGATTGAGGTGAATTACCATCTAATTCAGTATCTGACTCTACTGAAAAAATTTAGTGACAAGCAATAATCACCATCATGATGTCCTGACATTAATATTGTTAATATAATAATAAATGAGAAAAATGAGAAATAAATGATGATTCATGGTGATAGAGATATATTATTCATTTGAACAGGGTAATCAGAAAAAAAAGCACGAAAAAATTTCTTATCGAGTGATTGGGAGCTGGGATGAATCAGAAATCATTGCTCTTTACCGCGCGGGTGGATGGTGGGAGTTGGGCTCGAATCCGCAAAATATCCCCCTCTTGATACGCGGCAGTTTTCTTTTTATTATTGCTCTTGATATTGATACGGATTGTGCAGTTGGGATGGGCAGAATCATCGCTGATGGTTTTTCTGATGGCTATATTCAGGATGTTGTTGTTCATCATGACTATCGGGAGAACGGGATTGGGACGGTGATCGCTACCCTGCTTCGCAGCCTTGGTTTGGCACTTGGTCTTTCCTGGATGGGTCTCATTTCGGTTCCTGGAATGGAGAACATCTATATACGTGCGGGTTTCTCTCCCATGAAAAACTATATCCCGATGAATCTCGATGAAAAACGACAAAATAGATACCATGACACTCAGTAAATCTGATTATCATCCTGTCACTCTTGCTGATAAGCCTATTTTTGACAGGATACTCCTGAATCATCCACAGGTTCATTCTGAATATTCTTTTGTGACGATGATCTGCTGGCAGAATTATGCTCACTATTCGTTTGTGGTTGTTGATGATCGACTGCTCATCTCGTGTACTGTGGACGAACAGACAACGTTTCGTGCGCCTATCGGTTATCCTGCACCAAATCTCTTTGAGGATGTGTTGGCACTTGCAAAGGAAGAAGGAGGAAAGATGGCGATGGACTTTTATAACGAGGTGGATGTCCGGTACATGAAAAATGCCCATCCCGAGACACCGGTTTATAGTTGTCGCGGGTTTTCTGAGTATTATTATCGCGTCGAAGAGCTTGCCGAACTTCACGGGAAAAAATACCTGAATATTCGCGGGCAGATAAACAAGTTCAACGCCGAGTACACCTACATAACTGAGAAGATAGTTGAATCGATTATTCCTGAAGTACAGATGATGATCGAGGAATGGAGTGTTTCAAAGCACTGCGAAGCAAATAAGATTATGAAAGAGGAGGTGAACGCGGTGCGTTTCGCGCTGGCACATTGGCGGGAATTGGGGTGTGATGGCCTTGTAGTCCGTATCCAACCACGAGGAACAATCGGAGCAATTGCCATCTGGGATAAGTTGAATGAATCTACTGCACTAGTTCATTTTGAAAAAAGTTTTGTTCGCTATAAGGGTATTTACAAAATCATCAATCAAGAAACTGCAAAAGTGCTTCGTGGGGAATATACTTGGATCAATCGTGAGTCTGATATGGATGTGCTAGGACTTCGTGAGGCAAAACTACGGTATCATCCGGAACATTGTGCGAAGGCGTGGTATATTAAAAAGGAAGAGATTGTACTTTGAAAATTTTTCCAATTTTTTGAACAAATGCGAAGTACACTGAACATACTGATCTTCATGGGAATGGAAATGTATCATATGGTATCTACGAGAAAGAACAACAATTGAGCAAAGCAAAGTCTACCACATGCTATTAGTAACTCAACGGCGTATCTATAGATCGGATGAATCTGCTGTTTGAACTTTCCGGGGAGCATCCAATATTGGCTATAGCCGAGATCGGTTGTGTGGGAACTGTTATCCGCACTGCAACTGGCATCGCCATTGCCGATGTTCCTGATCCGGAGATGACGACGCGGCTCGCACAGACTCGTGTGATAATGGAACTGATCGGTGAATGTGGTGGAACGGGTGACGCTCTTGCAGAACTTCTGGCATTACTTGACATAACTGCAGATCGTCCGTTTTCTTGCAGAGTTCGAAAGATTCATCCTGCAATGGTCGATTCACCCCAGATGGATCTGGAACGTATGATGGGAAAGAGTATCCATGGGGTGGTATCTCTTCAGTCTCCTGAGGTGGAATTTCGCGCTCTCTTTACTGATAATCGATGTTTTTTTGGTCGGGTTTTATACACAATAGATCGTGGTTCGTACGCATGCAGAAATCCACAGAAACGGGCATTTTTCCATCCTGGTGTGATGATGCCGTTAATGGCCAGGACGGTGGTGAACTTGACGCATGTACGGTCTGGGGGGTTGTTGTGCGATCCGTTTTGTGGGACCGGGGGGCTTCTACTTGAGACAGAGTTGATAGGTGCTCGATCCATTGGGAGTGATTATGATCTAGAAATGCTCGCAGGATGTTGGAAAAATCTTCCAGACGGTGCGTTTGTCCGGGCAGATGCAACACGAATGCCGTATCCCGATAGTTATTTTGATGCGATTGCAACGGACCTTCCTTACGGACAATCAACAACAATAGGCGCAAATTCGCTTGATTTTTTGTATGTCATGTCACTCAAAGAGATTCGCCGGATTCTGAAACGAGGTGGAAAAGCGGTTGTGGTGACACATCGTGACATAAGACATTTGGCAGATAATTTGTTCGAAATTTCCGGTTATTATGAACAACGAGTGCACAGAAGTTTGACGCGACGAATTTTAGTGCTGAACTGAAAAGAGTTTAGACGTTTGATATGAAGCACATGCAAAGGGAGTTTTGATGCTCCAGTGGATCACCAAGCAGTTTACCTGCTATCATCCTGATCGGGCAATAGCCGTGCGGGCCATGCGGCACATGCGTCCAGCAGAGCGTAAAAATTTGTTTTCGGAAGATATTATGCTGATGCGAACGGCTGAGGGATACTGGTTTGAGTCTCTGATTTATGAGCAGTTGTTAAAGATTGCATCTCAGACAAATACGATTACAAAGATTGTGCGAAAGGGTGCAGATGTACCAAGACACAGGACAAAGATCACTCTTGGAACGAATGGGTTGTATTCTGCGGAAAAGGGAGATATCAGGGTTCGAGGAAATGGTCAAGATCTGGCTGAGGTGGATCTGCTGTTGTTTGACAATGAAAACAAGGTAACGTTCTGCGAAATTGTGACATCTCCTGCGGATCTAAAAGATCTTGAAGCAGAGATTATTTATAAGAAACATCTGTTTGGTTATATGTTTGGGCAGGATCATGTGGGATTTGTCTTGTTTTCTTCGGTAGATATTTCAAATACACAAGTGGTGCGGCGACTGATTGCTGATCCGGACAATGCGTATGTGGGGACGAAACCATGTGAGGTGATGAAGGCTGTATTAAAACCGCTTCGGCTAACGACACTTCCGACACAGCCTATGAAAAATCCCAAGCTGGTGACATGCGAATCACTGCGAATTAGGGGATTCGATTATAAGAAATTGCACGATGAGACGCTTTCAAGATTGTATTTTGCGATAGATCATCATTTTTCGGCAGAACAGCATTTTTCTGATCCATGCGTGTCGCCTATTGTGAAGAAGGTTATATGCGGTGGTTTGTATCCATCGGCACTAAAGGGTTTGGTTACTGAGTATGGTTTGAGGGTGAAGTTGGATGTTCTGGATTATGCGAGACTTTCTCAGAATTACTCGAAGGTTGTGCTGGCGGTTGATTTTCCAGAGATATCACCTGTTATTTATCTAAAACCACGTAAACAGAGAACATATTTTAAGATGGTACCATTAAAGGTAGGGGGGTTCAAGTACGAACGACCGACACCATCTCGAATTGGGTTTTATTTGTGGCTGGAGTCGGTGAAGCCGACACTTGGGATTGATCGGACGCTTGATATACTGAGATTTTGTGAACGGGGGGGAAAGTAAGGATATTATCATATTTCGATCGGTATCTTTGCACATTCGTGTTTTCAGTGCTCGGTACATGTGATGGATCGATTCTCCGTTTCAGATGACTTCCTTGATTGTAGAATAAATCCATAATTAATTATTGTATCATCGTCCAGTATCGTATCTCCGAATTTTTCGGGAATTATTATATTCGATATAAATTCCAAGAATAGTAGACATGAGATCTATCCGTGCCTTGTTGCAGTTTACTACGATCCTTCCTTTGGGTGAATCTGTGGATTTTGATAGGTTTGCGCAGCGCAGCTGGTTGTACCCCATTGCAGGATATGTGATTGGTGCGATTTCTGCACTGCCTGGTCTCACCGCCTGGTACTTCGGGTACTCCGATTCACTTGTGATCTCCGCGTTCACGCTAGCTCTTGTGATATCCATTACAGGTGCGAATCATTTTGATGGTCTGCTGGATTTGGGCGACGGTCTCATGGCACACGGCAGTCGCGAGAAGAGAATCGCGGCAATGACCGATCGAACTATTGGTGCAGGTGCATTTGCTCTTGGGACGATGATTGTTCTGATCACCTTCGCATGTCTTGCTTCACTGCCACCATTATGGATTGCATCAGCGATATTGTGTAGCGAGGTGTTTGGTAAAATGATGATGGGTCTCTTTTCGTCTCTTGGAAAACCATTTCACGAGGGAATGCATAGTTATATTTACGAACGTTCAAATCGGATGTTTGCTGTGTACACGATATTTCTTACTCTTCCGATCTTTCTTATGCCTGAAAAAATAGTCGTGATTGCTGGATTTGCCATGACACTTCTGACATTTTGTGTCCTGTGGTATCTTGCGCGTAGATGCTTTGGTGGAGTTAACGGTGATGTTACCGGTGCAAGCAACGAAATCGCCCGTGCTGTTGTGGCAGTTACGTTTGCCTTTCTGTTGATTTGATCATCGTCTGCGCGACAACGTTGCAAACCCGTATTCGGCATCATCAGAGCATTCAATATCTGTTGCGTTCACATCATCAATGGCGGTATTAAACAGCATCATGCCTTCCATGAGCTGTTGATCCATTGAGACTCCTCCCTTGGATCCGCGAAGTGCCTGCGCGTACGGGTTTGGTGTTACACGACGATTTATCCTGATACCAGCGCAATGTGCGCAGAAAACGCAGTTGCTGTGAACTGATATCTCATTATTTTGGCACATAACAGTTGCTTTTCCGTTTTGTTTCCTATTAAGCGGCAACGTTTTCATAGCTCAAAATACGGTCTCGAATCCGTATTAGTCTATCGATGTCTTGTATCCTGATTTGTGGGGATTTTGGTCTATGTTTATAGATTATTATATATGGTTCCACATCAAATCTGTCATACTCGTATTGAGACAGGTAACGTGCCTCGCACGATGCCTATCAATGAGTCAAAGTGGAGATAAATTACTATGGCAGCAGAAAAGCCTCACATGAATCTCGCCGTTATTGGTCATATTGACCACGGTAAGTCCACCACTGTCGGTCGTGTTCTTTTTGAGACCGGCGTCGTACAGCAGCACATTCTTGATGCATACAAGAAGGAAGCAGAATCTAAGGGCAAGGGAACATTTGAATTTGCCTGGGTAATGGACTCCCTCAAAGAAGAGCGTGAGAGAGGTATCACCATTGATATCGCCCACAAAAAATTCGAAACTCCGAAATATTCTTTTACCGTTGTAGACTGTCCAGGTCATCGTGATTTCGTGAAGAATATGATAACTGGTGCATCTCAGGCTGATGCAGCAATCATTGTCGTGTCCGGAACAGAGGGTCCAATGGAACAGACCAAGGAACACGTTTTCTTGTCAAAAACTCTTGGTATCAACCAAATAATTGTTGCGATAAACAAGATGGATGCTGTCAACTACTCCGAGGAGAAGTACAACGAAGCAAGGGAAAAAATGTCCAAACTTATTGCATCTGTCGGATTTAAACCGAATGATACTCCGTTCATTCCTATCAGCGCATTTGTTGGTGATAACGTTACGAAAGCTTCCGCAAACACTCCATGGTACAAGGGTCCGACACTTCTTGCAGCATTTGACGATTTCAAGCAACCGGATATGCCAACCGACAAGCCGCTTCGACTCCCAATTCAGGATGTGTACACCATATCTGGTATTGGAACTGTCCCGGTTGGACGTGTTGAGACTGGAGTCATGAAAAAAGGAATGAAAGTCTCCTTTATGCCGGCAAATGTAGAGGGTGAGGTTAAATCCATCGAGATGCATCACGAGGAGATTCTTCAGGCACTGCCTGGTGATAACGTTGGTTTCAACGTCCGCGGTATCGCAAAGAATGATATCCGTCGTGGTGATGTCTGTGGTCC
>JAIRRQ010000002.1 GCA_031255895.1 Methanocalculaceae archaeon | reverse complement strand
AAACATAAAAATAAAACACATTCATAAAAAGGAGTGCGATAACCGGGAATTGAACCCGGATTAGAGACTTGGGAAGCCACTGTCATGCCATTAGACCATTATCGCGTGCATATCTTTTTTGTCATCTGTGGATATAGAAATTATCCTCAGATTCGCATTGGGAAAACAGGGTTTGCAGCAAGCACAACGGCTTTTTGTGTCCCCTTAATTCTGTAACGACCACCATCCGACTCAACGTATCCCTTTGCGGCAAGTGTCCGAAGTGATCCGGTCACTTCAGGAATAGAATAATTGACAATATCAGAGAGTTCTACCGGAGTCAATGGCGAATATATAAGAGCAAGAAGAATATTTGACTCAACACTGTTCTGAAATATATTCCGACCACTGATGATAACATCGTTCATCATTTCGTCGATGTCCTTTTCCACTGCCTCAAGATTTTCGATCAATTTCTCACGAGAATCTAACAAATGGCGTATCATCAGTATTTTTCCTGTGAGAGGGGGAGCTGATAATTTACCTCCTTCCGGAGTAGAAACCGCAGCAATGCTCTGTGGTGGCTGAACAGGGCTTGCTGTCTGTATCGAGAGTTCGAAGTCGTACACAAGATAATAGTATTTCCTCCGTTTATCATCCTGATAAAAGGAAATGACATCCTCTTTCTGCATGATTGCTAGGTGTGCAATTACCGCTTTCGGGTTGATCACCAGACGATCGGAAATCTCAGTTACAAAGCACGGCTTCTGGCGGAGAAGATCGAGTATCCTTCGCCTGTTCCGATTCCCAAGAATATCCAGAAGATGAGCTATCGCATCCTGATCCATCATATTGCAACTTATATATTGTAAGTGTCTAATCCGTAAAAAGATTCCCTCTAGAAATATGATGCATTTGAGATGATCACGAAAAAATAGAAGAAAGTTATCAACAATCTATACTGGACCGCCACCCTTACCACAGCAGTCGAGATCGTTTTGCAAATTTTCACCGAGCATGCCGATAGCATCCGCACGACAACGTTGGCAATGACGCATCTGACGAACGTAAGGAGCACAAAGTTCATGCATGTGAGCTTTTTCAGCAGGAGTCGGTGGGATTAGATCCCTGAACTTGTACTGGGGGATAATGGGAATTATGTTGAAATTGAACACGCCCATTACACCAACTCTTTGAGCTATTTCAGGTACGTGAGTATCATTTACTCCTGGGATATACACAGTGTTGATCTTTACCAACATTCTTCTCTTTATCGCCTCTTCAATTCCTGCAAGCTGGTAGGAAATTAGAAGATTGGCAGCCTCATGACCTTGATATTTTTTGTCGCCGTACTCAACAAAGGAGTAAATCTTCTCACCGATTGCAGGATCGAGCGCATTGAGGGTAACGGTGATGTTTCGCACACCATATTTTTCCAGTTCATCAATTTTGTCCAACAAAAGAAGACCATTTGTACTGATGCAGAGGATTGTGTCAGGATACTTCTCATGAACCAGACGGAGCGTTTCAAAAGTCTCTTGGTTTGCAAGTGGATCCCCAGGACCTGCGATACCAACAACCTTGATGTGTTTCATCTTATTGACAACTTCATCAATGCGCTCTAGCGCTTCCCCTGGCTGAAGAATCTTGCTAGCAACACCTGGTCGTGATTCATTGACACAATCAAAATCACGGACGCAGTAATTGCACTGAATATTGCATTTGGGAGCAACTGCAACATGGCAACGACCGAAGGAATGACGTGCCTCTGGGCTATAGCAAGGATGTTCATTGATGCGTCGGAGTGTTTCAGGATCGTAAGGAAGAGCCTGTGCAGGCGTAGAGCTACTATGTACCATGATTATAATTAATTATCCATCACGTCTATTTCTAACGATGGGATTCGGCAATCTACGATAGGAAAAATTTTGCAGAAACAGGGTGTAGTAGAGAGAACAAGTAATATAACACTACCACAGGAATGTACATGCATGATGGATATCTAAGATTTGTTTTTGCAAAACCGATCGATAGAAATCGTGAACTCTATCATAGAGAATCATCTTTGATAATGGAACATTACAAAGATGCAAAAAAGAATATGACCAACTGGTGCGAAAATATGATTGGATCATGTTTGCGACAATGGCATTCGATACAAAGTGTCCATTTCTATCGAACAAGGATTACCTGACAAATCGCGTATTCTGATTGCTCTTTGCGCATGTGCGGGTGGAGAGAGATAATACCGATGTAGCGATTGTAACGTATGCAGGTGTGTTACGTGAATTTTGCGACATTCGAAGGAGATATCAGTACAACATTCGATGGTATGACAAGATGACTGCAACCGATTTTGAATGAAGAAGCGAATGATGATTCTGCATTGGATTTGTACGCATCAACTATAAAAATGATTGAAATATTTATGAAACAATTGATTAATGTTTGCAAATTGTTTCCAAAAACACATCAAATAATATTGTGATACTGTCTGCAGTTGCGGCTCTACCAGATCGCGCAGAGAGAGATGGAATCTGTGAAATACTAAAATAAAGTAATAGACTAATCGAACCGTACCTAAAGGACAACTTTGTACATCCACAAAAGGAAATGGTGTTAGTGAAAATCAGAAATGAATCATATGAGAGTGAAACGTTTGAATCGACCCAACCAGTTAACCAAAAAATACATATGTGCTATCATGTTTTGCATTTATGCAAATGTCGTACGAACAACACGCGGAAACATTCACACGAGTGACGAAAATGAAACGCGAAAATGCGGTGGAGCTGAATTTACTCTACTGTCGCTGTCCGAACAATCCGCAACAAAGTATGTTTGATCTTACAGTTGCCGCCGAAGGGAAAATTCTAGAGAATCACTCTGACTTTGTACCAGGATGGCATGTGGAAAAACATGCACTTGAGGAGAGAAATTATTTTCACGATGAAATTGAATGCTTCACAAAAATGATGGAATTGGACACAAGCATGAACGAGGATACCTGAATGCAGATTCAGATATTATGTGTTGGCAGGATCAAAGACAGTTATCTAAATGAAGGAATCGCCGAGTTTATGAAGCGATTGAGACCATATGCTACTGTTTTCGTGACAGAGCTTTCAGAAGTGAGGGTGCCAGAGAGAGTATCAATATCCGCAGAGATGCAAATAAAGAAGCGGGAATGCGAGAAGATTCTGGCCAAAATAAAACCAGGATTTTTAACGATTGCTCTGGACCCCCATGCACCGTTGATTGCAAGCGAAGAGATTGCAACATTGTTGGGAAAAGTGGAGCTTTTAGGGAGAAATGTGTGTTTTATAATCGGAGGGGCACTAGGTCTGTCATCGATGATTCTCGCAGCGGCAGATTGGAAGATGTCATTTTCCCGGCTGACATTTACGCATACGATGATCCGATTGATATTATGTGAACAAATTTATCGAGGTTTCCGAATTCTGCGCGGTGAACCATATCATAAATGATCTATAAGAGATAATAACAACAAAAAACACTGGATAACTCGATATCTGCAAATTGCATAGATATTTTTGCACTTTAGAGTACACGATACTCTGTAACTAAATTTGTACCAACCATCCGCATCTCAGAAAGTTCAAGTCGGATCATCTGCTCCTCCGAATCTACGTGCATCCCTCCAACCAGCGACGGAGTATCAGTTCCACCCACAATAAACGGCAAATGAATTAATCGTATCTCGTCCACCAGATGGTGGTACAGCATGTGCCAGTTCAGTGTAGGACCACCCTCAACAATCAATTTCCGTACCGAAAATTTTCGATACAAAATATCCATCAATACCGGAAGATCCACCATCTCCTCTCCTGCAACAACTACAAAGACCCCCTTCTTCCGAAGCGATGCGACCCGATCCACTGGAGCCGCAGCAGACACTGCAACAACAGTAGGCACGACTGAGACATCCAGCACATTTGCATTCAGAGGAATATCCGCCATGCTCGAAGGAATCACCCGAAGCGGACTAATTCCAGGGACCATGCGCACTGTCAAAAAGGAATTGTCGATCTTGATGGTAGAAGATCCGACCATTATTGCATCATAGGCCGCACGAGTCTCATGTAGTAAGATCGTTGCTTCCTGCGACATATGTTTCATCAGAATCTTGCTGGAAGCACCGCGTTTCAGTGTGAGTTTTCCATCCGCCGTAATCTCAGAGATCATCAACACGTGGGGTTTATGCAGTATCATATTCATGAAATATTTCCTCTTGATTCATATAGAAATAAAAGCTAAAGAATATTTGGTATAGAAATCCCGTCCAAAAATGCATCATCCCACACCTGTCAGACATTTGATGCAGTTAGGTTATCATGAATATTACCGCTCTTCGTCCCCAACTGATTGGTTGCATTGATCCAATCAGCAACGTCTTCATCCGAATTGGATTCAAACCAAACCAAATTACAATACTTTCCCTCGTTTTCGGAATCGGCTGCGCTGTCTGCTACATGCAGCGTATGTTCCTCCTCGGCAGTATCTTACTCGCGATCTCCACAATTCTAGACCTCGTCGATGGAAATGTTGCCCGGAAAACTAATTGCCAGAGCGATTTTGGCGCAGTACTCGACTGGATCATCGACAAATACGTGGATGGGCTTGTCCTTCTCGGAATAGGTCTCTCCGAAACGACCATCATCTCTCAGTATCTCACAGTTTCATCCAGGATCGACACCGCAATCTTTAGTCTTGCCATTATCGGTTCACTAATGAACACATTCATCAAACCAGTTACCTATGCAGAAATCGGTTACACAAAAAGAGAGGATGGTAAAATCGACGATCCTCTGGAAGGAATCGGTTTTTTCGGCAGGCCCGAGACTATTATCTGCCTCATCTTCTTTAGTATCATCAACCAGATCTGGATCGCGGTAATTCTCATTGCCATCTGTACGAATCTTTCCGCTCTGCAAAGGATTAACTACATTGCACACTGTCACGGCACCTATAAATAAAAGTGAAAACTACTATTTTTGCTGAAACTGGTGCTTTCAGGAGAGAGAGAGAGAGAAGATGATCCCTCTCAATGGCATGGACATCAAGTCAACTCCCTCTTCATTTTGAAACTGATTTCGAATGTTTTCCCATAAAATCGTTGTATTATGATCCGCATTGTTACAAATACGGTGATAATAAACACAATTCCAATGAAAATTTTTTAAAATTGGATGAGATATGAAACCATCTTGTTGATATATCAATCTATATATCAATGTTCACATGATTCGTAATATCGAGCCCGAACCATTTGCATAGTTCACCCTCTGAGTTCTCAAAAATAGTTCCATGCAAAATGAAAATTATTTATTACAATGAGAACACTGAAACCCCTCGGAATTATATATCATACCTACGATAAATGAGATGGATCTTCATGCAACACTGACACACAACGTGGGGTCGAGACGTTTTACATTGATGAAATATAACATTGGCATCTTGATTAGCGGGAGACATTTTTTAGACTTGTAGTAAGTACAGCATCTTACATTACTATAAAATCTGAAAAATAAAAATAGATCACAGAAAAATACCTGTGTTGAATGAAAAACATCTGATTTTTTCTTAAATTTATGTTATTTTTCTGAACTGCGCAACATACGAGCGATTTTAATGATAGTCGTTGTGGCATCAACGCCACCATCCATGTATGCGGCACCGATCAACGCCTCAAAACACTCTGCAGAAACACGACCACTCGTCCATACCTGCA
>JAIRRQ010000076.1 GCA_031255895.1 Methanocalculaceae archaeon | reverse complement strand
CTAATGGCTCTTGAGCTGACCGGCATCAAAAACATCGTCATCGTTCAGAATAAAATTGATGTGGTACCCCAGAAACAGGCAATTGAGAATTACAAACAGATCAAAACATTCGTGAAGGGAACGGCTGCAGAAAATGCACCAATCATTCCTGTCTCCGCGCAAAAGAAGATCAACTTCGGTATTTTGATCGATGCTCTGAACACTGTAATCCCAGACATGGAGCGTGATGCTGATGTTCCGCCAATTATGCTGATTGCCAGATCCTTTGATGTCAATCGACCAGGAAGTTCCTGGCGGGACATCAAAGGAGGAGTTATCGGGGGATCTCTGATCCGCGGTGTGTTCCGCGATGGAGATGACATTGAAATCCGCCCGGGACGACAATACATATCAGAAAACAAGGCTAAATGGGAACAAATTACGACTAAAATCACATCCATGAATAAGGCATCTCACAAGGTCCCGATCACAACCCCAGGTGGCCTGTCTGCTATCGGTACAAAACTTGACCCAGCAATTACAAAGAGTGATACACTTGTCGGTCAGGTTGCAGGTGTGATTGGGCATCTACCACCTGTCTGGGACAAACTTAAGTTTGATATGACCTTAATGGATCGTGTGGTAGGATCTGCATCCGAACAGAACATTGATCCGCTGCGACTGAAGGAACCGCTGATGCTGACAGTCGGCACAGCTGTCACGGTTGGCATTGTGACGACGGCGAAGAAAAATCAGGCAGAGGTTGTTCTCAAACGTCCAGTCTGTGCAGAACTAGGATCCCGTATTGCAATCAGCCGACAGGTCGGTGGCAGATGGCGTCTGATCGGAATGGGTGTTCTGACAGAATAACAGTCGTTCTGGATACAAATGCTCTGATGATGCCCACGCAGTTCTGCGTGGATCTGTTTGAAGGTCTGCGCGAATTGCTCGGAGTATATGATGCACTCGTACCTGAAGAGGTGATATATGAGCTGCGTGGTCTTGCACAAGGAGGCGGGAACAAGGCGGCGGCAGCACGATTTGGTTTGATGGTTGCAAAACATTGTACGATTCTTCCACCGTACGAGGATGAGACACCGGTTGACGACAAGGTAATCCGAACCGCAGAGATGTTCAACGCTGTTGTAGTGACCAATGATAAAAAATTGAAAGATCGTCTGCTCAACCAGCACATACCAGTTGTTGTGCTCCGATCGCGATCCAAGCTCGAATTGGTTAGAAAATAATTCAACGATGAAGCTAAAATATGTATTATAAACTGAAACTAAACGATAAGATAAGGGTCCCACCAGAACGCATGGGCGAGGATCTAAACACCGTCATTTTGGATGTACTGCAGGAACAATTTGAGGGAGGGGTTGACAAGGAGATGGGTATCTTCATTGCAGTCACTGGAGTCACGCGTGTCGGCGACGGTGAGATCATCTACAGTGACGGTGGCGTGTATTATGATGTAGATTTTGAAGCAGTTGCACTCCGCCTGACGCTTCAGGAGATTGTTGAAGGCATTGTGGTGGAAACGACGAGTTTCGGCGCGTTCATCTCGCTAGGACCCATAGATGCAATGTTGCACATGAGTCAGATAACCGACGAGTACATCGATTACGACGAAAAAAATTCCCGTCTCGTTTGCAAAGATACTGGCAGAACGATCGCAGTAGGTGATACTGTGCGCGCCCGTGTAGTGGCCTTGTCGCTGAACGAACGGGAACCGCGCGAATCGAAGATAGGTCTGACCATGCGTCAACCAGGTCTTGGAACGCTTGTTTGGCTTGAAGATGAACACAATCGCGAAAAAGCAGAAAAGGAACGAAATTGATGACGCTGAGGCGAGTACAGAAAAAATTTCTGCAGGCATGCCGCACCTGCCATAAGGTGCTGGAGACCGACAAGACGGTTTGTCCAGAATGTCAAGGCAATGCCCTAACGACAGAGTGGTTTGGATATCTAGTCATCATTGACTCACATAATTCGGATGTTGCAAAGAAGATGAACATCAAATACAACGGTCGCTATGCTCTTAAGGTTCGATAATGCTTGTTCTCCCATCAGAACACAGAAAGTTACTCAAACAACCCTTCGGTAACATTTTTCCTGAATTTTCCAATATTATCCCACAACTTTCCGGCAGAATGGTCTGTACGGTAGGAGATGTTGTTACTCACTCGGCATTTACCCATGATATTACTCCTGCAATAGGAATTATCGACGGATTTACCATGCGCTCACCATATTCTCCGTATTGTGTGATGCCAGATAACCCGCATCATATTCTGCGAGTCAGAAATCCAGCGGGTGAGATTACAGACGAACTGATCATTGTCCTTGACGAAGCAGTGAAGTCAACCCCCTGTATGATTCTAGTGGATGGTGAGGAAGATCTTGCGGTTCTTCCGCTGATAGGGTGTCTACCCGACGGGGCGTTGATTCTCTACGGTCAGCCAAACGAGGGGGTCGTGGTCTGTGAAGTGACACCAAAACTGCAGAGACGTGCCGAGGAACTGTTAGCCTGTTTTGTTCGCATCTGATAAGACACCAGTATTAAATATACTGCATTCCAAAATTTATGGGATGTCGATAGAGATTAAGATCACCTCTAATATCAGAAACGAGCTTTTAAGCCGTAACGAGGTCGCATTCACCGCCACGTATGACGGTGCAACGCCTGCTCGTGCAGATATCGGAGCAAAAATCGCAGTAATGCAGAATGTCCCGATTGAAAACCTCATTCTTTCTCCTCTGAGGGGACGATTCGGAACAAAAACAGTCATCGGGGTTGCACGCATTTACGACTCTCCGGAAGTACTGAAAGCAACTGAACGCGAGTACTTGATTACCCGGGGTCAGCCGAAAGCGACTGAGGAGGGGTAAATTATGGCAACAAAGAAAACAGCAAAAAAGTCACATAAACGCAGTGACATCTACTCCGTAGATGAACAAGGAAAAACAACCACCACACACCGTTATTGCCCACACTGTAACCCAGGCATATTCATGGGAGAGCATAAGGACCGTTTTGCCTGTGGAAAATGTGGATATACTGAATTTAAGCAATAGAATACATTACTATGCCCGAAACAAGGGTTCTTGGCATTGAAGGGACAGCATGGAACTTCAGTGTTGCTGTTTTTGATGAAGAACTAGTTTGTCTTCACTCCTCACCATATGTACCTCCGCACGGAGGGATTCACCCACGCGAAGCCGCCCAACATCATGCTAAGGTTGCTGCAGATGTAATTGAGAAAGTTCTTGCCGAGGCAGGAAACGACATCGATGGTGTGGCGTTTTCAATAGGACCTGGTCTTGGTCCTTCACTCCGGACGACTGCAACCGCTGCGCGATCGCTTGCTCTGAAATGCGATGTGCCGTTAATCGGTGTGAATCATTGTGTGGCCCATGTAGAGATAGGGCGTTGGTACACGAAATATACTGATCCGATTGTACTGTATGCATCAGGTGCAAACACGCAGGTTCTCGGTTTCTTGAATGATCGTTACCGTATCTTCGGTGAGACACTAGACATTGGTCTTGGCAATGCACTAGACAAGTTTGCTCGCAGTCACAATATCCCACATCCAGGAGGACCATTCATCGAGGAAATGGCAAAAAAAGGATCTTACATTCCTCTTCCCTACACAGTGAAAGGAATGGATCTCACCTTCTCCGGCCTGATGAGTGCAGCAAAGGACGCAATTGCGCGCGGCGAATCGATGGAGGATGTTTGTTACAGTTTCCAAGAAACGGCGTTTGCGATGTGTGTCGAGGTGACAGAACGTGCAATTGCCCACACTGGAAAAGATGAGGCAATTTTGGTTGGTGGTGTCGGCGCAAACAACCGCTTGCAGGAGATGTTCCGGATCATGTGTGAGGAGCGCGGCACGAAATTCACGACATTACCTCGCATGTACATGGGAGACAACGGTGCGATGATCGCCTACACAGGTAAGGTGATGTTAGATGCAGGTTCGACAACATTGATCGAAACATCGTTCGTGAACCCTGGCTATCGGCCCGATCAGACAATGGTGACCTGGCGGAACGATGCTGATAAATTGTTTGCACTTGGTCAATCGGATATTATAGAGCGGGGTGCGGAAGCCGTCGTGGATCTCACCGGGAGAAATGCGATCAAAAAAAGAATTTCAAAAGGATATCGCGTGCCAGCGCTGGATACATATCTCATCACGGAACGTACGCGCGCAGAGGCACGGTGCATTGCAATCGCACGACGCAACGGTGTGTCGGTGCCAGTAATCCGTGAGATCACCGAAAATGAAATTACGATGGAAAAACTGGATGGTGATGTGTTGAAATACATCATCAGTAACGATTACGCATATGCAGCAGGCAAATCCATAGGCAAACTGCACAAAGCAGGGATTGTGCACGGTGATTTGACTACATCAAACATGATCTGGAAGAATGGTCACGTGTATTTGCTGGATTTCGGTTTGGCGCAGATAACAGATGAAATCGAGCCGCGCGGCATGGATCTACATGTCCTGTTCCAGACGTTTGAAAGTACTACCTCAGCACCTACGGAACTAAAACATGCATTTTGCGACGGGTACCACTCAATATTCCCCTATGCAGACGCGGTGATCAGACGTGAGCAGGAAATCGAACTCCGAGGTAGATATCTGTGATCACAATCGTCACCAGGAATAAAAACAAAGTCTCAGAAATTGTCGCCTTTTTTTCCGACATCGTCGAAGTGACACATGTTGATTTCGACTGTTTTGAACCGCAGGCCAACTCAGTGGAGGAGATAGCCCGCACTAAAGCAGAACATGCATATGCAGCACTTGGAGTTCCGATAATTGTGGACGATACAGGACTATTCATCGATGCATTGTCCGGATTTCCCGGTCCATACGCTGCATATGTGCAAAACACCATCGGAAACACGGGTGTGCTTCGATTGATGGTAGGCAGAGAAATGCGAAACGCACATTTCGCAACCGCAGTCGCCTATGCAGACGCAACCGACGTTCGGGTATTTTCCGGTCGGGTTGACGGAACTATCACAACCGCAGAACGCGGAACGGAAGGTTTCGGCTACGATCCTATCTTTGCAGTGGGTGCAAAAACGTTTGCAGAGATGACAATAACAGAAAAAAACGATCTTTCACACAGGGCACATGCCCTTGCAGCGTTTCGCGACTGGTATGTTACGTCCATGTCAACATAATTGTTAATATCGTTCAGCACCTATATTATAAAACACAATATAGGAGTCATTTATACATGAGATTCCCGGAAGCAGAGGCAAGACTACTTAATGTGAAAATTTGCATGAAATGCAACGCACGTAACGCTATCCGCGCGACCACTTGTCGCAAATGCGGCTCCACTTCGCTCCGCCTGAAAAATAAGGAGCGAAAAGCATAAACAAACAGTGTGTCAATGCAATGTCGTACAGAGGTGCGACGTGATCTTACCAATTATTTTTTCAAAAAAATTAAACTGAATAGTAGGCCACGCGTTTTCCCCTCTCGCGGTATTCACCTGCGTAGGTATCAAGATTACGTTTGTAGCCTATACGATCCACAAATCCGAGATTTTTCAATTCTTCGCGTACACGCATAACTTCTTTTTCGTCCGACCAGTCAGTGGTAAAAACGTAAATAAC
>JAIRRQ010000052.1 GCA_031255895.1 Methanocalculaceae archaeon | reverse complement strand
TTGATTTTTTGGAAATTTCACCATTTCGAGCGATCCATAGCTCAGCTGATGTACAGGCATTTTCAATCAATTTCGCAAGATCCAGATTCTCTTCTTCTTTTTCGATAAGTTCGATTGATGATCTGGTAGCAGGTTTCTTGGGAACTGCGCGACATCCACTGTCTCCCGGATTTTCATGGAATGTTCCTATTTTTCGAGAAATTGCAATCGTTTCTTCTTTGTCATACGTGAGAAGTGGCCGGAGAATTGGTGTCTTCACCGATGCTGTGATCACGCACATGTTCTGAATTGTCTGTGACGCAACCTGTCCAAGATTTTCTCCGGAAACAAGCGTATCGTACTTTCCCCGAGATGCGAGGGAATCCGCGACCCGCATCATAAATCGTTTGCAGAAAATGCACGTGTAATGTCGGTTACAGGATTCGGTCATCGTTTCAAAAAACGGCTCCATGTTAACGACCCATATCGCAAAATTTCTACCTGGTGACCAGGTAGACAAAATCCGTGCATTGTCAAGTGCGAGCTTCTTTGTTGCAGGTCCAGCCCACTTGCCGCCGTTCATGAAAACGCCAGAGATCATGACCCCGCGTCGCATCATCAACCAGGCTGCAACTGGAGAATCAATCCCAGCCGAGAGAAGAATCATTGCTTTCCCTGCCGTCCCAAATGGCAATCCTCCTTGACCAGTAATTCGACGATCGTAGATGATGCCTCCGTACTCGCGTGCCTCAACAAAGATCTCATACTCTGGATTTTCCAGATCCACCACAAAACCAGGAATCTTTTTCCACACCGTATCCGCAACGATGCGAGCCAGTTCCTGACTGGTGAATCCTCTGACATGTTGGCGACGTGCCCGCACCGCAAACCGCATTCCCGAATGCAGTTTTCCGGAGGCAAGATCCGCCGCTACTGTTGCAATTTCTTCGGAAGAGTTGCCACAGGTTTTACAGATGCTCACGTCCACAATACCAAATACTCGTGAGACGATGGGTGCAATCCTTTCTGCATCACCGTAGATCAGAATTCTGCCTCGGTGTTCTTCAGTCTTGTACTCAATGTTCTCTGAATCGAGCACTGCATGGATATTGCGCATCAATGATGCCATGAACTGTTTTTTTACCTTCTCACTCTTCAGCCAGAGTTCTCCTATTCTCACCATTACTGCTGTGTTCGTTTCCATTGTTCTGCCTCTTCTGATGCCCGCACGGCAACTCGCATGTAAAATAGTCCAAGATCTTTCAGGTGATCGAGAAAAAATAACATAATCTCCTGTATCTTTTGTGCCTCTACCTCCATAACTTCTTCGTTCGTTTTTAACCCTCTCGAGGTGTATCGAAAATTCTCTGATTACGTGGTAGTATTTCTGTGGCAACAACATGTTCGGTTTCCTCATGATAGTTGTCACACCGAGCAACATTCAGGTAATAAGACATGGTAATAAAGGGCGCGTCCGTGGAACGTCTGGCGTGTTGGTAAGGGATGAATGGCCTGTTTTATCAGTACCTGTATTGACGATCGGATTGTGGGTCTCACGTTTTCGCAAAATTGCATAGCTTGACGTTTTTCCAGGGATGTCATCAATGTGTGTACCATAACTGTGCACTGTCACTAAAAATTTTGGTAGATTATTTTCAATCATATTGTTCTATTAAAAAATCATTTGTAAAATAAATAATCAAAGTTTTTATAGTGTGTCATTGATCTCTCTGAATTCTGTGTCAAAATGTTTTTTTTAAACTTTCGTTCCTTCCATCTCATAATCGAAACTATGATGTGGTGTAAATCAAGACATCCCATCGTTGATCGTGCGCCCGCAACGCATCCAATACATCCCAAACAATTCCAAACTGTTTATCATCTCTGAGAGCAATCTCTGGTTTCTCATTTCATTCGGGGATTACGACAGGGATGGTAATATAGTCGCATTTCTTTCATGACGATAATCGCATTATGTTCTTCTGCCTTCTTTTTACAGCTGTCACTATAGAATCTATGAGTTTCGGTCATATACGTCCTTTTTTTTGGATGCAATGAAGGAATTGTCATTTTTGTCGTCTCCAGCAAGTATAATTCCGGTTGTCCTGTGTGCTTCGTCACATATGATCAGATCAAATTCCTTCTTGAATTACGAGGATAAAACCACCACTATTTTATGTTTCTGTTTCAGCAATCTTCAGCGAGGTATGTATCTTTCCGGTTCTGCATGCTGTAGTCTGTTTTCCCAGCGATTTTGTCTAGGAATATTCGTGGGTTTTTTTACTGCGTCTTTCTGGTGTTCTTTGAGTTATTTTTTTTGGTTGTTTCTGCATCTTTTGTGTAGCATTTTCACTGAACAGTCCTGTATTTACCACTTTTTGTAAGTATTATAGTGTCTATTCCTGTATCGTTCCCTCTATATTCGTATCTATATGGGTATTTCGACCACAACCAAATAGTTTTTAATAATATTGTATTATATATTTTTATTTATTATTGAATAAGTTGTTCAATCCACAATCCTTTATCAACTTGTGATCTTGGTGCAGTTCGATGTTTTTCAATGACGTCGTAGATAGACTTGACACAAAGTCTGAATGGATATTACATTACTATTGAATGTATGTCTTCCCCTACATCGACATAATTCCGAATAAATATATGACGACTCTATCAATGTCCTCATGTATGATTCCTCTTTTTGGAAGGAATATCACAACATCTATAAGAATCCGGGCAGAACTATTTACTGTGAGATATGGTTGCAAAGAAATCATCTAAAAAAGCGGCTGAATTGGAGGCACCTACAAAGTTATTTTATATCTTCTATAGTCAGGACCGTTGGGACAACTGGTTGAACATACTTGCCGAATCTGACTTTTCCAGTGATAATGATAGTGAAGAGATCCCAGAGGGATACCATATCCTTGACAAATTCTCTGATGACATTACTCTTGCAGCAATCAAAATCATCCGTTTATATCAAAATGACAGAATATCCCTTGAAGACGCAAGAACCAAACTCCGCGGCGTAGAGGAGATTGTAATGGAGAAATTGCCTGAATCAGAAATTATGGAGATTGTCGAGTCCATGCAAGTGTCCATGTTGGTGTTGTTTGCATCAGGACAAAAATATTTGAATAATTTGTATTTTAAAAACGAAAACATCAAAAATTTCGTGAAGGAAGGCAGAAAAATATTTGATAATGATCCAAAAAGTGCACTTGATATTGCATCATCAATTGGGGCAACCGTTATCAATGGGGCATCTTGTTGCGGAAAATATGTCAGGGAAACTGATGAACCGACACTCTTTGATGAATGGCTTGTTGAGATAGAACGCATCGCAGATGCCGTGAAATCTTTAAAAAACTTCGACGAAGAAATTGGAGATGTTCAGTGATCGCTGATCGTGCAAGGTTCCGTTATATCAAGAAACTTCAACGGGCAGCAGGATATCGGCTGCCTGATGGTGCGTTTCATCCGGCAAATCTGGAAGCAATCATTGGTTCGATGAATATCGACAGTCTGGATATTGGAACGCGGAATCAAATTCTCCATTTTTACAAAAATTTTCTTGAATGCAACTGCCGTGATTCACCACTTTGCGGGTGTCCAGAACGAAAATTTGTGATCGAGATTTTGGAATTGCGGGAAATGGGACTCAACCATAAGGAGATTCATAATCGCCTTCTCGATGAATATGGGGTTGATCTCTTTCCCGGGGATATACTTAGTTTTCTTGAAAATTCGGTCCATCTTCTGGAAGCTGTGTGCAGAGTTGCAGACATTGCTGGGAAGAAGGAACTAGTCGAACTTTCCAACGAACATATTCGCCAAATTGCTAGGTAATTTTTTGTCCCATCATATTTTTGAGATTTAGAACACAATAGATCATGTATGAGTTACGGTTTTTCCGTGTATGGGATTGTTACTGGTCTTCTTGAGCCTGGTGACGACATTGTTGAGAGAGTAATTGCAGCTGTTGGCGACACTGATGCAAAAAAAATCTGTGACCGTGACATTTTGCTTTTTGCAGAGTCTCCATTGTCTACGATTGAGGGAAGGAATATTCGACTTGCTGAAATCACTCCGGGTGACAGGGCTGTAGTGCTTGCGAAAAAATATGATCTTGATCCAAGGATTGCTGAGATTGTGATTGAAGAGAGCGACGAAATTTTGGGGGGTATTTCTGGATTTTTGCTTACTACACGTGGTAATCTTGTGCTCCCGAATGCGGGTGTCGATGAATCTAATGCACCAGACGGATGGGTCACCCGTTTGCCGGAGGACGCAAACGTTAGTGCGGCGTGCATCCGAGAGGAAATTCGGGTACGTACCGGCAAAGAGGTTGCGGTGATCATCATCGACTCTCGCACACACGCAATGCGGCTTGGTGTTTCCGGTATTGCAATTGGATGTTCTGGTATTCTTCCGATTACTGATGAACGTGGAAAACCGGATCTCTTCGGTCGTGAACTACGTGTGACACGTCGGGCAATTGCCGATTCGCTTGCATCAGCTGCCGAACTTTTGATGGGTGAGGCGAATGAAGGTGTACCTGTCGTTCTCGTTCGTGGTTATCCGTACCTTTTTGTGGAGGGTGTGACTATTGACTCGATTTCACCAGATGAAGACATTTTTTTTGGAAGTTTGACAAAAAAAGAATAATATAAATTATAATATTACGCAATACGTAGGTTGTTTTCTTTTGCGACATCCACAAACGCGGTGGCGAGATATTCGGCTTGTTCACGAGTCAGGCCATATGTATTGAATTTCCACTGTTTCGTAACCCCTGGCATTATGCCGGTGATGCCGCGTTTTGCAAGGGAACTTGAGAGGAAAAAGCCTCGTTTTTTATGTGTTTTTGCAACTATATCAAAGGATGCGGAGGTGTCTATTCTTGTAAGTGTATGACGACGTGGGTATTCTGAGGCAATCTTTGTTCCTTCAATGGAGAGGAGAGCATCAATTACAATCTTGTGATTGGCAAGTTCTTCATCCCAATGCTTCACTCGTTCCTTCACCGTTGGGAATGAGGCGATCAATCCAACGATCGGAGCGCCCATGAGGGCACAACCGAGAATACCAACCTGTTTGATGCCAAATTTACGACCGGTAACATCTCCGGTAATTTTTGTTGTCCGTAACACGATGTCGGCATATTCTTCCTTTGTAGCAAGAACGCCCGATGGGGCTGGGGCTGCCATGCTTTTGTGGCCAGATCCTACGACAAAGTCAACACCAAGATTTTTTCCGTTCACCGGCAGAACTCCGACGGTATAGACACCGTTGTAGAGCACAGGAATATCATACTGGTGTGCAACCTTCGCAACATTCTTCACGTCATGGAAGTTTCCGTACATGAAATCCACTGCATCAATGAAGAGGAGTTTTGGTGCGTATCCGAACTCACGAATGGCAGCCTCGATTCTTTCAGCAGCGGTATCGGCAGTGATGTGATGATCCGGTGTCGGTGGTATTTCCCGGATCACACCGTTCACCACTTCAACCGACAAATATGCAGTGTAGTGTCCCATTCCTGTCATCATTACTGTCTCTCCTTTGTTAACGAGAGCGCCGGTTACTTCCTGAAATGCTCTGCGTGCACCTGGTACCACCTGTGAGTGATCCATGCCGAGCCATGTTGAAAGATCAGCGTGGAACTCAGCGATAGGTGGGTTTGTGACATAATCCAGACGGAATGGTTTGTGACAGTTATCACAGACTGAATAACCGTCGCCCCAGGCGATTATTGCCTTCATCGCTTCTGATGTCAGTCTACCTCCTGCTTGAATGGGATCGAGATTGATTGATGACTCTTCGATGGTTCTTGTTTCAATTCCTGCAGCACATTTCATCGTCACAACAATTCCTCCTCAAGGATAAACAGCTGTTTTCGTACTGCGTCAATCGATTTTCTGGCTATTTCCTTTTCTTCATCGTTCAGCTGATGCAGGGGAGCTGTCCGGCGAAGTATGGTCCGGATGTCGGTTAGATGAAAGAGACCGGCAAATACTGCATCAATTGCTTTTTGTGACATAGCTATCATCATGCATTATCCATCATTTGGTAACCCGCATGGATAAAGTGCGACTGGTTTGATTTCATGTTGAAATGTATTTTTCTCCCAAAAACGGGAAAATATCCTTGTAACGCCAACCTGGCTGGTACAATATTACCCCTTGCGGGAAGAGCCAGGTGCCTGAATTGAACAGGCGTAGAACTGCTCTGCAGGCAGTTGCGTAACCACTCCGCCAACCTGGCAGAAAACACCTCCTACAAACTCGCAGAAGATAGTCTTCAATATATTCACAATGTGAACTTCACGCTGTGAGTACTAAATTGTCTTCGCTTCTATTTATATTTATTCTGAGTATTCCTATTTTCTCAAACGATCAGAATATTTTCTGCACAGACCCTCAAAAATCACGTGAAACTTCGTCGCGTATAATTACCGATTACGCCCGAAAAAAATACTGCAACATTGTAACATAATATAGCATGATTGCTGCAAAAGAGACAACGGATTCCTTATGATGTGAACGTGACGCGCAGGAGGAACTTCCACGATCCATGCGTCCTACAAAAAAATTTTCACAATGCATGCCTGATATATTTTCTGCCACATGTTGTTAAATCTCAGGCAAATTATCGTTTGAATCGCAAAATCTGACAATTTAGTTGGACTGAGATATATTGCAACCGAAAAGAATCGTTTTTTGTATTTTGAATATATCGGAAATCAGAATCCTGATGTTTCTGATTTTGAGGCAGTCGTGAATACAATCCATTATGTTGATGTTCTCTCTATTGCTGATAACATCGTTGGTGCAGTTCGATCGGATCACGGTGTAGACATCATTGTCATATCTGCAGTAAGATGTACCTATTATTGTGTAGCCACACTTACCTATTCCATCATTGATTGTGGAGAGTTCCTCTGAGATAATGATAAATTCCTCAGATTTATTGAATCGTATCATATCTACCAAGTTTTCGTCCACTGATTAGCATATAATCCCTTGTACTTTGAATTTTCAGGTACACGATTGACATCGAATTGGTTTGTGTTCGATTGCGGCATCTGGATCTTACAAGGCTAGATTGGTAATGAACGTGGTGTTTCCTGTTGAAGTAGTATGCGACAGTGTTGGATTTTTTTCACATTTGGCAAAAATTAGGATATTATCCATCTTATGTAGGTGTGTAGATTTCTCCGCGTGCAAGATGGGTGTATGATGGATATTTCTGCTTTTGTTGTTAATTTATCCTCCATGATATTTATGATGCCTGTATACTTAACATGGAGAATTGTTTTCAACTTTCATATGGGAGTTGGCTACCTGCCAATTCACCACTGTTATTATTGATCTATCGATGTTGGGTGTTGGCGCATAATTCGATCGATGTATTTATGGTTCTGCGGATAATTTGGATTATCGCCTCTTGTTCATGCAGGGGGAAGAGGTTGTGTCAGTGTTTTTGTTTTGATTTTTTCATAGATGGTGGTGATATTCTCGAGATACACTGTTTTGGCATCGTCATTGCCAATGGAATAAAATCCGACAATCTCACTCATTAGAGTGATATTTCAGAGATAATCCCGAGATTGGGTACAATTCTCCTTTTCTCCATTCTATCTTCAAAACAACTAATTGCAAATGTGTCTAATTTTGTGAAAATTCGTCATTTGTGGCTTATATTTTTGAGACAATGAACCCATGCACGCTATCTCCATCTGATGGTTGAGAAGGGTTCCCTCACATGTTCCTGTGTTGTCACCTGCACGATCGTTAATTTGGTCATTGGAATTGTTATCATCTTCGTAATGGATGAATCATCCGTCGTCCTGTTTTCACAGCAAAAAGTATGTGCAAAAACTATCATCACAAACGCATTTTTTTTCGAAAATGTACTAGAAAATAGATCAGCAAAAGAATATATTATCTTGTGAATGGAATTTTATTCTTCTTTTTTTGCCGGAACGCCAACAATAGAACAACTTGCCCCACATGGATCCCTGGCAATATCTGGAATCACCCGATAGGCATTTGCTAGAACTGATGAGTTCGCAAGAAGTCCTGCTATCAATACCGCCTCCAAAATCGCCTCCTTCGGAATTCCCATCTTCTTTGCTACCTGCATATGGTATGCAGTACAGTGATCACAGCGGAGTGCAGCCGCCACTGCAAGACTGATTAGTTCAATCACTCTCGGTTCTAAACTTCCCATCTGATTTACTGCATTTTTGTAGAGGAGATGTGAAATCAGTGCTTCGGGGCAATCTTCAAGTTTTTTGTAAATTAATGGGATTGTTCCGTACTCCTCCTCAGCACGGATCAACCAGTTCATCACCGCTGTTTTCGCACCATTTTCCTCAATTTCACGGATGGCTTCCTGAAAATCCAAATCAAATTTAACCATGAATTCACACCACTATATTTGTTTCAGAAAACGGGCGGATTCGGATCAGAATGTAGTTGCGCATCCGTGATGGCAGGACATTTGCCACATCGCCAACTGTAATCTCACCATCAATCACCAGATCGCGAATACGTTGTGCATATCTTTCATAGTCGAGCTTCACTCTTAAACCAGTCAATTGCACCGTAATTGGAGACGGAGAGTACACATGTTCGATCTCTGGGATTTCCTGCTTGATCATATCTTGAATTCGTGCAGGTGATGCTGATGGGGGATCATGCGATAGTCTTTTTCGTTTTTCGGAGATCACTCGCATTACCTCATCGATCAGTAGATCCAGTCGATGAATATCCACCTCCGTCTGCGTTCGATGCATGAATCGACCGATACCTCCAACATATCCTTCTACCGGTGGATCGGTTTGCTTTTCCAGTTGTTCACGTGATGTACCGCCTGTCAGAATGATCGGTACCATAACGCCACGGCGGAGCTTCGGGAACTTCTTTTCAATGCAGGTCGCAAAGTTGCCGAGCAAATAGATTGCTACGTCGTGTTCATTGATTAGGTCTCGCTCCTCGTCATTGATCTGCGAAATGCGTTTGCCGAATCCTCTGGCCATACCGAGAATATTTGATTTTGAGCCATAACTGCGCAAATATTCAGCAACATCACAGGCAGAATGCGGCAGATGATGAATCTCAAGACTTGGGATTATCACCGCAATCTCAGTTCCGACTAGTGGTGATGTCTGCACCTCGCCTGCGAGTGGATGTGAAAATTCTTTGAATCTTTCGATGTCATCCTGCGGCATCAGCACCTGCAGTACAACCTCGTTTGCAATGTTGTGCCGCTGTACAATGTAGCCGCCGAGATCCTCGATATAGTCGACTATTTCATCGAGTCGGTACACACCTCCCTTGTAGGTGATTGGAACAAGAATCATTGTAATTCTTCCTCCATGTGTTTAAATCGATCGGTAATAATTCGATCAACATCTTCTACTGGAAGCGTGTTTTCGCTTGCCGCATAAGAGAAATGATTGGAACCATAATTTTCGCGACGAACCTTGAATCCTTCCGGAGCAATCACTTGAATAGCATAGATCAAATCTTTAAACAGCGATTTCATAGGATCGATGACAATCCAGTTTTCGAGATCCTTGGGGATCTCGACTTTGTTGATGATAACCGTGAATCGGTCGGGTTGATCCACATTGTCATGGCCGAGTTTGTCCCACAACATCTTCAACATCGCAGCAAGATACGTTTCGTCACCGACTGCAATCGTCGCTTTGCCGTCTTGCACCAGTACATTGCCAACATCTGACACTTTGATTGCTGTACGCGATGGACGGATGAGACCGATAGCTACAAACAGAGGGTACGCGGGATCTATGTAGAGATGCAAACCTTCGACAATTGAGAGCAGGTTGTGATCCTGTAGAACTATTCTTGCGATTTTGTTGTAGTTGTCAGCGCCGTCTTCCGTGGATTCAACTGTGAAATAATTTAAACCTGCCATCTACTCCTCCTTTTTCTTGTTAACAAAGCCGGAGGCCAAAAGTGCCCCTCCAGCTGCTCCGATATACTGCGAGTGATGCGGGACAACGATTTCGGTGTTGAGCATTCGACCCATGGCACGCACGAGTCCCTGAATCAGGGACGAACCTCCAACCATGATCACTGGTTCTTTTATGTCAACTTCTTGGAGCTGCTGTTCGTACACCTGTTGGGCAACGCTGTGGCAGGCAGCCGCCGCCACATCCTCGCGTTTGTATCCTGAAGCAAGTGCGTTGACGAGTGATTGGGTACCGAACACAATACAATAGCTGTTCATCGGTACATCATCACCACCCTGACTCTTCATAGATAGGGCACCAAGCTCCGTGATGTCAACACCGAGACGTTTTGCAGTCATTTCAAGGAATCTACCGGACGCTCCAGCACAAATACCTCCCATCGTAAACGATCCTGGTATGCCGTCATTGGCGCTGATGGCCTTGTTGTCCATACCGCCGATGTCGATTACGGTTGCGAAACCTTTTTGGGCATTTGCAAGATAAACCGCACCTTTGGAGTTAACCGTCAGTTCTTCCTGCACAAGATCGGCGTTCAGGTGTTTACCGACAAGAAATCTGCCGTATCCGGTTGTTGCAATCGCTTCAATGTCAGATATTTTGAGATTAGATTCTTCAAGTGCCAGCGTGACGACTTCGTCGGCGCTTTTGAGTACTTCGGTGGTCGGTCTCCAGCCGGTTCCTATGATCTTGTTGTCTTGCATAATGATGCACTTCGTGGTCGATGAACCGGAGTCGACACCCATGGTGGTGCCGATCTGTACCTCGCGTGTCATGAGACTGCGTCTGCGGGCGATGGTGGTTAAAGCTTCAAGTCTTGTGAGTAAAGTAGACGCACCGGTTCGTTCGTTGAAGGAGTAGGATACCACTGGTATGCGGGAATTTTCCACGATGTAGCGACGGAGTTCGTTTCTGACAATAGCTGCTTCCGCACAGCGAAAACAACTTGCAATGAAGATACCATCTGCCTCAATACGACCTTCAACGACAGCTTGTGCACGGGCAATGGCAAGTTTCAGATCAGGGCTTTTGACCAGCAGACCAAAGTCCCTGTAGGCGCGTTTGACGTCCTTTAATGCGACATCGGGGTAGAACATTTTGCCACCGACTGTTTCTGCGGCGGTGGTGATCTCGTTTTGAATTCCACTATACTCTGCACCGCAGGTGATCTGGGCGATCTTGACAGGTTGTTCGTTCATCATTGTCTCTCCAGATTTTTCAGAAACTCTTTGATTGCGGCAACAAATGTGACACCTTCCTCCTTTGAGGTCGGGTAGTTGAGTTCAAGTCGCGGGATATTCTTTTCACGGAGCATGAAGGCAAGAAGTTCGTTGGTTCGTGCACATCCCATGCAACCGAAGGCGAGATCTGGTTCATCAATGATGATTGCAGCATCCGCCTCCTCAACCAGCGGACCGTAGAGGGACATGCGCCCCCGGATGCCGGATGGTACTTCAACAGCAGCCCATTTGAGACCATATTGTGGATCGTCGGATGTTATCTGAATTGGTGGGGAGTCAAATCCAGGGGTTTGAATGTGTTCGCGAATTGAGATAGCCGATCCGAGTGGTTGATGACCGAAACGTGTCACAAGAGTTGATAGGATAAGGCTGGTTGCCGGATAAATGAATACTTTTGCCATGGTGTTTATTCCTCCTTCATGAGAGATTCCAGAATTTCGATGTCAAGCATTTCCGGCCTTGGCACCTTCTGATCGGCTGTTATTTTGAGTTTTTCGTTGGTCATACGATCGGTTTCCTGCAGACCGTATGTGATGTAACGTGCGAGATCCATTTCATATTCATGACCGAGATAACCTGGACGGGCGCCGCCAAGATCGGCACGACATCTGCGTGCGTCACCCGGTGGAAAACCGCGGTCTTTGACGTAGATGCGGTAAGGATCAAGCTTTTGCAGGTGGTTGATGATCCGTTCCACGTCTTCAGGACTGCCAGTGATTTGGCATCCGAAACAGGTCTCCTTGATCATGATACCTTGGGCGATTTCGTAGGCTGCGGTCGCAATGTCCTGTGGGGTGATATCTGGTGAATCAACGAAGACGTACTTGGTAATGGTCCCCACATACTGAGGTACATATGGTTTCATGATTTCATCTCACGGATGAATACGATTGATCCATCTTTGATTAGGGGTAATTTGTCGATGTCAAGAACAGTTCCAATCACATTGGTTCCATCAAATGGTTCTCCAGTTGGCCCGTATTCTTTGTTTGCAACGTTGCGCACGCCAGTCATGCCTCGTGCTTTTCTCGCGTCATTAGTGATCGCAAGCACATATGGTGGGACAGATTGTTTGGGGACATTTTCTGGAATTATATTGATGTTTGATGCGAATTTTGGTTTAAAAAGGTACATTTCATCGTCGATGTTATAAATGAACGGCATGCTACCGATTGCATATTTTTTGAGACCTGTGACGCGGCGGAAGAGATCAACCGTTCGAGGGGCATGTTCATAGTCCAGTGTGATGTCTATGACATCTTCGATGGCAACGGTCGAGAGTGCAACAATTCCGTTCTTGAGGACCTCAAGGGTCGTTGCCGGTTTCTGGTCGATGACAATTCGTCCGTCGACATCGCGATTATCAGCAAGAACACGAAGCCCTCGTGTTTTGGCAGAGGCAACAGCCTCTTTGAGGGGCAAACCTCGGAGATCAAGTTGCTCAGGAACTATTTTGATAGATAATTTTGTTCCGATCTCGGCAAATTTAGCAAGTTCAATACCGCGAACGATTGTTCCGGTGCGGGTGTGATGCTGGTTACTTGGTACGTCTTTGGTGTAGATGTAGATGGCACCCGAGCTTTTTCCTGATGTGCGCACGGTGACTGTTCCTTCTCGTCTGGGTTTTTGCAGTTCCATTGGAACATCAAGTTTACCTTCGGTGTGATCGCGGATGTAGGTAGATGCGATTCTGTCGATGAGATATTTGGAGTTGTGCAACGCAAACAGGAGATGTTCCACCGATTTGGCGCAGGATATATCAATCTCATTGTGATCTTCCTTGTACCCTTCTGCATCAACACTGATCTCGGAAAATATCTGCATGCCGTCCTCGACCATGAGGGAAAGATCAGTGGTAACGGTGACATTAGTTTTGTCGATCGAGGAAATGATGTGTTCAATTCTGGTGATACGGTCACCGTTTCTCCACCGATTCATGATACCAAGACCTGAGATGATGGTGCCAAGGATCGCTCCTCCGGGTGCTGTTCCGTGATCTCTTATGTGTTGAAGACGGGAAAAAATGAGATAGGAGATTTCGGAGTCGTAGCCGCCGCAACCAAGGCAGAGTACCCCGCGATCATAACGGTATGGTTGATGATCAGGGGTGAAATTTGCCTTGAATGGACCAAAAGCAACTGCATATTTGTCTTCCCAGTGAACTCGGAGGTTTTCATTAGATACGTTTTCGGTTGATAATGGCAGGACGACATTTGGTAGGAGTTTGACGACGACATCTCCTACTGTTGTTACGAATCGGAGCTGGGAAGTGTCGTACAACGCATTTGTTTCCCAGGGTGCGGTAGTTTTGGATCTGAGGATGGCTATCCCACATCCTGTTGGATGTTTCATCAGGAGAGTGGCAAGTGTGGTTCCTTTGGGGACGATTTTCGCTTCCCCGTTGAGGAATATCTGCATGTTCGTCACGGTGATTCTCTTTTTCGGATATTACATCTCAAACATTTCATCGGTGCTAGCATGAAGTGTTCCAGCATTTTGCTCAGGAACATCTTCTCCGTTAGGATTTGTTTGGGTAGGCATGGATTTCGGGATGTTATTTTGGACACGTTTCCATTCAGTTGCGATTGCACGTGCCATGATGTCTTTCTCGATGTTGGTTAATGCCACAAGCACGTCGTGTGTGGGACCTATCTTGATGATTTTTCCGCCACGTATGAACATGCAACGATCGCAGATGTCGCGGACGAATTCCATGTCATGAGAAACGATGACGAAAGTTTCATCCATCTCTTCTCTAGCGTGGATAATGGAGTGTTTGACGTCCATTTTTGTGATGGGATCCATGGTTCCTGTGGGTTCGTCAAGGAGAACGATACGGGGTTCGCGGATGAGAACCTGAGCAAGGGCAACGCGATGCTTTTCACCTTCTGAGAGACTAGCTGGATAGCGATGAAGAACATCTTTTGCTTTTTTTTCGGTGAATCCTGCCATTTGAAGGGTGATCATCGCTTTACGAGTGGCAAGTTCTTTGGGGAATTCAAGACCGATGGCATCGGTTAAGTTGTCAATAATGGTTCTGTGTGGATAGAGATCATACTCCTGATGCAATAGATCGATGTATTTTTTTGCTCTACC
>JAIRRQ010000043.1 GCA_031255895.1 Methanocalculaceae archaeon | reverse complement strand
GACAACCTAGCTGATGCATCAGTGGTTCGGCACAGTGCATGCCAGATCGCACCATAATGCCACCTTCATCATCTAGATACGCAGCAACCTCATGTGGGTGGATATCGTCAATGGTAAAGGATACAACACTGATGCGTTGATCCGGACTGGTTGGTGCATAGATATGCATCCCCGGAATAGTGGAAAGTTTTTCGATCAACCTATTACCTAGTTCACGCTCCCGTGTTTCAATTTGTTCCATACCAATCTCTTTGAGAAATGCAGCTGCCTCACCGAGACCTATGCCACCCGCAATATTTGGCGTTCCAGCTTCGTATCTTTGGAAGCCTTCCGCGGGAGTAAAACCATCATCGGTAACGTGTTTCACCATACCACCACCGAAGAACAGTGGTTCCAAAATCGGCTTTTTCATCCAGAGAACACCTGTTCCAACAGGACCACACATCTTATGACCGGAGAATGAAATAAAATCCGCACCAAGAACATGAGCATCAACCGACATGTGAGGGATGGACTGAGCAGCGTCAACAGAAAGAAGAGCACCATGTTGTCTGCACAAAGTGGCGATCTCTGCAACCGGCACAATGGTTCCGATCACATTCGATGCCTGCGTCACGGCAACCAGACGAACAGAATCGTCCATTGCTGCTGCAAACGCATCCATATCGAGCGTCAGGTCGGGGCGAAGGGCAATGACCCTGATCGTAACGCCGAACTTTTCCAACACACGCCAAGGAAGAAGATTCGAATGGTGTTCAAGAACGGTGGTCACAATTACATCGCCTGGTTGCCATTTTAACCCACAGGCAACCATGGTGATAGCTTCGGTGGTGTTTTTCACGAATACCGTGATCCCCCCATTCCCATTAATGAGGTCAGAAACTTTTTCGTGAGCGTGCCAGTACTTTTGGCTTGCAATCCTCGTCAATCGATGAACACCTCGACCGATATTTGCCCGATAGTTGCGTTCAAACTGATCCATAGCGGCAAGCACACGTTCGGGTGCAAAAGATGTTGCGGCGTTGTCAAGATAAATCAGATCACCGATCATGGGGAACTGATCTCTCAGAAATTCCCAGTCAGGGATAGTAACAAAGGCTTCATCTCCATCATCAACATTCACAATGTCATCTGTTTTGCCACATGGCATGAGGCTGACAATGGAAGCTGGAGTACTGCGTTTCACCGGTTTTTCAGAAAAATCAAGACCTGCGTCTCTGACGAGTTTTTTCATCTTCGGAGGGAGGGTCTTCCATCGCCACAATCCCCAATTAATGAATTCAGGTGGAAGATCGCGATCGGCAGCCCAACGCGTGAGGAAATCATCCCATCGTGCTATCATGTCAGGGTGGGTTTTGTGCATCATTGCAAATTCTGATTCGAGCATGGCAGGACACAGATAACAACCGATGCGTTCATACCCACACTCATACAACGAATTATATGGAATTTCCCGCAACCAGAGGAAGAGGAAGACATCAAGTGCCCTCCAGGAACGGATAGGGGATATATTAATCTGCAGAGGATTGTTCGGATTTTGAGATATGAGTTCAAGCGAAGCGCGACTCCACGATTCGTACCAACGATTGCCCTGAACAGTGATACAAGAATCAGTTTCGGCAAGATGTATTTTCAGAGGATTGAGTTTGAGGAGTTTACAACACCAACGATGATCTTTTCCGGGAGGGCCGGCTTTTTCGACGGCTTTCCAGAAATCACCTGCTTTCTGAATGAGGCGAACATTCTGATTCTGGACGAATTCAATGGTTTCAGGAAATTCGAGACCTGTATCAATAAAAAACACGTCAGTGATGCCTGCTTTTTGCGCAATGTACCGAACAGCAGTACTGTCCTTTCCACCGGAAAATGCACAGTTTGCCGTAGGAGCAAGGTGGAGATTTTGTTTGATCTCACGAACTGCAACACGTTCCATGTTTTTTAGATGGAAGGCATTTCGCTCCACAACATCAGTCCACACGGGATTTGCCACACCGAGTTTAGGCTGTACGTTAACTAGCTTTTTAATACGAATTGCGCCATCTTTTAAAATACCAGTGCCGAATTTAGATTTGTATTTAAGAATGACAACACCATCCATCGCATCTGGCGCAATAACAGAAATTTTTTTTCCACCGAGTCTACCGAATGGAAGGGAGGGTGCTGCAACTTCAAGGTCAATGATATTCTTATCTGCTTTTCCAATGAGATATGGAAGGGCTTCTGTTTCAATATCGAGCCGGAAAATGCGAGTGATGGGATCGAACCAAAGCCAGGCAAATCGAAATCCGTTTGCGATGATGAGATCGTTTCGATCAAGACCACCCGCTTTATTGAAGATCATCACATGCGGGAGCGTAATGCGAGGGCCAAAGCGATCACGAATGAGCGTTTGCAGGAGATCATGATCTGCCTTGAGAACGGGACGAATATCATAGGGTTGCTGGAGAGATATTTTCTTGGTTTCGGCTCCGCATGAACAGGTTTTTGCAACAAGCGGGATGTTGCAGTGCGGACACCAGTAGAGATGTTTGATGAGATAATCGTCACTATTCGCGGCGATGTAGTAACCTGGCTTAATCTCTTTCCGTGGTGTTTTCTCTGACGATTTATTGATTTGTGGTTTTTTTTCGGATGATTTTTTTCGGTGATGTGGATATTTATTATATTGATGCGTCACAATGAGAATATATTGGTTAGGATTGCTATATCTAATCAGAGGTTCATCCATTCCACCTCGAATAAAATGGACAAATCACGAAAAAACACACAGGTCGCAGATACGACTCTAGAACGAGAGATGGAACGACGAGTGAGCTGTACATTGAGAAAATCAAAATTTTCAATTAGAAAAAATCAAACTCATCATTATCGACCACCTCGGGCAGGAAAGCCGTATCATAAATTTCGGAAAGGTACTTGATGAAAAACACTGTAATCGGCACAAGTGCAAAAATGTAAAAAACATACAATACCACCATAGCAACAATATTGTTTGAAAGCAACTGCAAAAGCGACATCACCACAAATGTCACCATCAAGCAGAGAATACCCATAATTACCAGCGAAAGAATGTAATCATACCAACTAATCTTGCTGATAATATCTGTGATCGTCTTCAAACTCACAGCCTCACGAATAGAATCTGTTAGACACAGATGCGTAATCCCAATAAACGCAAACAGAAGAACAATCAGTGTTGTAATAAACTGAACGACGGCATAGGAAAAAACCATTCCCACATATATCATTTCTTTCATATCAAAAAAACACGTGGTTGAGTACATCCCAACATATGGGAAGAAGCACAGAAAAACCAACATATAGATTATCGAAATGATGATCAGCGGAATTGCATAGATGATAATTGTAATATTGATTCTCCAGCCATTAATGAACAGATCCAAAATATTCCCCGTATCTGGCATCGAATCCCTAGAGCGGAACAAACGATAACAGTAACCCTGCATCAACGGAACAAAAAAAATGCATGAAAATCCAAACAACAGAGCAAAAAACTGCAAAATATTCGAAAGAACATCGCGGGTAAACCCGAAGTTGTGATCGACGAGGAGGTTCACCAAAATCGGCAAAACAATCAGTTGCAACACAATCGTTGCTGCAATGAATCCCACAATAATTGGACCAACAATGTAGAAAAACAACAACATCCACCGCGGGAATTGCGTGATGTTGAAAAAAGCATTTTTTGTGAAATTGTGAGCATTCATAATAATCTCTGCGTGGTCCATTGTAACC
>JAIRRQ010000040.1 GCA_031255895.1 Methanocalculaceae archaeon | reverse complement strand
TGTTTTACGATAACTTTGACTCGTTTGATAGATACGCCCCTTCGTAATACGTGGTGATCAACATAACCGAACAACAGAAAAATGTCAGTCAATTACCCGAGTAATGATTTGGATGATCTCATCCTAACTCGTAATCACTCTATACAGTCGATCTGATGAATGCAAAAACTAGCAGATATTTTTTGTGGCATCATTTATCTATATTTGGATCCGACAGATGTGTATATCCCTATCACTTCCGTAGTTCATTACTCCATTGGTTGCATCTATGTTGATCGGTTCCATCGTAGTTTGCTGCTCCGTCTTTGTATCATATGGAAACTAGGTATTATGATGAAACGCTTGCAAAAGAAGATCTTCTCGATCTGGTGAGGCGATGATTTGTAATGTTCTCATCAGAATATCGAAACAGGGTGCTTGTAGAGACACCTTTGGGTCAAAACTCCAACTGTAGAGATGCTGTATTCTTTATCGTTGCTGATTTCTTTAGCTCCTCGTTTCGAAATCTATGACAGCCTATGGTTATGCCATCCCTCCTAAAAACAGGCCTATCTATGATAATACATCCTGTGTAACCCTCCCTCTGATCATGTCAACACATTTCTCGGATGGTTGCGCTTCATCTCCCACATCATCATCATCGCGGTTGCTCTTGGTGCCCTGCGTTGGGAATCTACCCCTCTCTATCGCAAAAAGGATCCAGCTGATTATTTGGACAAAATCTGCATCATGAGATCCTAAGATCTTCCTGCACTCCCTTACCTTTGGTAACTGTCGTTTTGATCTGAATTTTTTGAATTCGTGTGTATATATTCTTTTTTTACAAAATTACCAAATATTCTTAAACATTACTAATACAAACATATATATAGAACTGGTATACATATATTTACTGGTACAAGTATCAGGTAACCACCATGGAGAGTAAAACGAAAACCTCGGCGGAAGAAAAACCGGCGACAGAGGATGTTCCGGTGAATATCGTTGAGGAAATTCCGGTTGATCCAGTTGCTGAACTCACCAAAAAATATGACGAGCTCAACGACCGGTATCTCCGTCTCGTCGCAGAGTTTGAAAACTCTAAAAAACGCACTCAACGTGATGCAGAAAACACCATTCGTTATGCGAACGAAAATTTTGCTCGTGAGGTGCTTGATGTTCTAGACAACTTTGAGCATGCACTCAAAGGTAGTGATAGCGATCTCAGATCTGGATTAGAGCAGATACACAAACTGTATCTTTCTGTCCTTTCTCGCAATGGTGTAGAACCCATGAATGCTGAAGGATCTCTGTTTGATCCGAACCGGCACGAAGCAGTTGCTTACGTCTTGTCAGACTTGCCTGGAGGCATCGTCGTTGACGAAGCAATCCGTGGCTACACTATGCATGATCGGGTGCTTCGCCACGCAAAAGTTGCCGTATCACGTGGAAACGAATAAACACTTCACAGAGGTGAATTAATTGGCAGATAAAATCAGCAACAAAGTAATTGGAATCGATCTTGGAACAACTAATTCTTGCCTTGCCATCATGGAAGGTGGAAGCCCAGTAGTCATCGCAAACGCCGAAGGATTCCGAACTACTCCATCTACCGTTGGTTTTTCCAAAGATGGCGAACGCCTCGTTGGAAATGTCGCAAAACGTCAAGCAATCACCAACCCGGGTCGAACTATTAGTTCCATCAAACGTCACATGGGCACTGGTTATCATGTCGATATTGATGGCAAGAAGTACTCTCCGCAAGAAATCTCCGCGATGATTTTGCAGAAACTCAAGATGGACGCAGAGGCGTATCTCGGAGAAAAAGTGCAGAAAGCAGTCATAACTGTTCCGGCCTATTTTAATGATGCACAGCGTCAAGCGACCAAGGATGCAGGAAAAATCGCGGGTCTTGAGGTTCTTCGTATTATCAACGAACCAACCGCATCAGCCCTTGCCTATGGCCTTGAAAAGGAAAATGAAATAACCGTTCTTATCTATGATTTTGGAGGGGGTACATTTGATGTCTCTATTCTTACCCTTGACGACGGACTTTTCGAAGTCAAGGCAACCGCCGGAAATAATCGTCTCGGTGGTGACGATTTTGATCAGAGGGTCATCGACTATCTCGCCGACGAATTCAAGAAAAACGAAGGCGTTGACCTCAGAAAAGATCCTGTTGCCATGCAACGATTAAAAGACGCAGCTGAAAAGGCAAAAATCGAACTTTCGTCCTTGCTGAAGGCAAACATCAATCTGCCTTATATCACTGCAGATTCATCCGGTCCCAAACATCTTGATATCGATCTGACTCGAGCAAAATTTGAACAGCTCATTGATGATCTCGTTCAGAAAACCGTTGAGCCAGTTAAACAGGCATTACACGATGCAGATCTCTCTGCATCTGATATTGATCATGTGTTGCTTGTAGGTGGTTCCACTCGCGTACCAGTTGTGGTTGACGTCGTCAGAAAACTGATAGGAAAAGAGCCGGACAAGAACATCAATCCAGATGAGTGTGTTGCTCTCGGAGCAGCAGTACAGGGTGCAGTCTTGACGGGTGAGACCAAGGACGTCGTGCTCCTTGATGTGACTCCGTTGACGCTCGGTATTGAGACACTCGGTGGTATTGCAACCAAACTCATCGAGAGAAACACCACCATTCCAACGAAAAAGAGCCAGATTTTCAGTACCGCTGCCGATAACCAGACATCCGTTGAAATCCATGTTGTACAGGGAGAACGTCAGTTTGCCCGTGATAATTTCAGCCTTGGTAAATTCCAGTTAACCGGTATCCCGCCTGCTCCACGCGGAATGCCACAGATTGAGGTGACGTTCGATATCGATGCAAATGGTATTGTTCACGTCTCCGCTAAGGATCTCGGCACCGGTCATGAACAATCCATAACCATCACCGGCAGGAAGGATCTCAATAATGATGAGATCGAGAAGATGGTCAACGACGCAAAGCAGTATGAGGATGTGGACAAAAAACGCCGTGAAGAGATCGAACTGCGTAACAACGCCGACAATGCAGTCTATGCTGCAGAAAAACTCGTGAGCGACAAAGAGACCGCCGACAAGATCGAGGCGGAGGATAAGGGAAGTATTGAGAAGGTAGCGGGTGAACTCAAAGAAATTCTGGCGAAGGAGGATGCGGCGATCGAGGACATAAAAGCGAAGATGGATGCCTTGCAAGAGGTTGTGTTTGCAGTGACCTCGAAGATGTACCAGAAGGTTCAGCAAGAACAACAAACCGCGGCAGGTGCCAATACAGGAGCTGGATGTGATAGGAATTGCGGCGATGATTGTGATGTAGGTGCCAATCAGGATGATAACGTGGTTGATGTGGATTACGAAGTAAAAAAGGACTAAATCCTTTCTATTCAGGTGAATAATAATGGGTTCGGAATCGTACTATGATGTTTTGAGTGTACCCCGTAATGCGACGGAGACTGACATCAAAAAGGCATACCGGAACCTCGCCAAAAAATATCACCCTGACGTCTGCAAAGAACCTGGCTCTGAAGAAAAGTTCAAGTCGATCAACGAGGCGTACACGGTATTGTCGGATGAGTCGAAGCGTCGTCAGTACGATCAACTTGGGCATGAGAACTATGTGAATGCGTCGAAAGGAAGCTACGGCGGTGGTTCAGGTGGTTCTGGATTTAGTGCTGATTTCTCAGGATTTGGGGATATCTTCGATTCATTCTTCGGTGGTGGTCGCAGATCTGCTCCTCGTCAAGGCGATGATCTTCTGATGCGCATTCAGATTAATCTTGAGGATGCAGTTTTTGGTGCGCAGAAAGAGATTGACGTGATGCACACCGAGCAGTGTCCGGACTGTGAAGGGACGGGAAGTTCGACGAAAAAGACAATAACGTGCCAGAAATGCGGGGGTTCCGGTCAAATAAGGCAAGTTAAAAATTCGCTTTTTGGTCAGATGATGACGACATCACCGTGTCCAAACTGTGGTGGACACGGGAAGATTCCGGAGTCGATATGCCGAAAATGCAATGGTACCGGTAGAACAAAGATTCGGCGCAATGTTACGGTACATGTCCCTCCAGGTATTGAATCAGGAATGCGCCTGAGAATGGAAGGGTATGGCGAGGCGGGAGATTATGGTGCATCGAATGGTGATCTTTACATTGAGGTTCGAGTGATACCTAATCCAAGATTCGATCGTGAGGATGATAATCTGGTGACACAGTGTGAGATTACGCCTGCTCAGGCAGCTCTCGGTTGTGATGTTCTTGTCGAAACGTTGGATAAGAAGACGGTATCTCTGAAGGTACCTGCTGGTATTTCCTATGGGACGCATCTGAGAATTCCTGGTGAAGGTGTTCGAAGACGCGGCAATTTCGGCAATTTGTTGATACGAGTTGTGATTGTGACGCCGAAGAGGCTGTCTGCAGCCGAACGAGAATTGTATGAGCAACTTCTTGCGGAGGAGGGGAATGCATCGAAGATGGAAGAAACGAAAGATCCAAAAAGCTCTTCTGGATCTGATGTATTGAGGGGTGAGAAAAAAAAGAAGCGCAGTTTCTTTAAATAATCTTTTTTGTTTTGATTTTTATTCTTAGTTTTACTTGG
>JAIRRQ010000088.1 GCA_031255895.1 Methanocalculaceae archaeon | reverse complement strand
TGATAAAGACAACGAAAAGAGATATGCGCCGAGAGGGAGATTTGAACTCCCGAGGTGTTACCACCAGTGGCTTTCAAGGCCACCGCCTTTCCGGACTAGACTATCTCGGCATTAAAGTCTACACATAATAGGTATGCTGCTCAAAAAAAGGTTTGTGTTGTCTTTATCTCTCGGAAAGGGTAATTGTGATAGCTTCAAGAATGCCTATGATCGACACAACCGTACCAATCAGACATTTGGTTGCACTGGATCTCACACCAATTCCAAATTGCCGATCAGTTCGAAATTTTTGACAAAGGAAATCACGTTCTTTGCAGTGAAACTGATAGATCCGTTCGTGTTTTCTTCGATTGAAAAGATCTTCGGATGAACGACTGCATCACTTGTTGTGATGGTGTTGGTTGGAATATTATCTGTTACACAATCGACAACAATTTGATCTCCTCTTTTCATTTTTATCGTGGTGTTTTGATTGTTTGGTGTGATGAAATCAAGCGAGTACGTTGGTACTATTCCTGTGAAAGTCAGCGAGGATAGCGGATAGGCAACGAAATGGGGGATTCCCGTTTTCATCTGTAGTGAGTGAAACGGAGGTTTTATTAGAAAGAAAATCACAAACTAGAACTTCTGCTGCAGTGATATCTTGAGAACGGAGTGTTCTCTCTTCTAAGGCTAAGGGGGATGTGACTTGTAACTTCGCGTCTCTTTCAGATATTTTCCCTCCTTTGTGAATGGGTATATTTCAGATAAGACACGTAATTCTGGGAAACGAAGATAATGTCAGCACTCCCATGGGATAAGAATCATGTCAGCGTCAATAAAACCACTTGCATCCTGGAAAGGGCAGGACAGATATTTTTGTGAAGTTATGTCGTCGCTTACCTGCATTTTTCTCTCTGGAGGTTGCAGTTGGAACCGCTGCAGAATGTGCGGCTACAAAAACGACCGTAACACTTGTGGCTCGCGTAAGGAACTGATTGAGCATATGAACGCCCAGATTGCCTGGATTTCTGAGAACTATGCTTCTGACGAGTACGAGCTTGGCAAGATATTTACCTCTGGCAGTGTACTTGATCCAGTTGAGGTCCCTCACGAGGTATTGGACTCCTTCAAACGTTTGTTCGCCGGTAAATCCGTAATTATCGAGTCACGTGTTGAATATGTGACCGAAGACGCCCTTTCAAGATTTTTGTCCACGCTAGATCAAGGTCAACTCCACCCGCTAACCGTAGCTATTGGTCTGGAAACGACAAATGATGCTGTCCGTGATAAATCCATTAACAAAGGTTTTTCTTTCGAGGACTTTGTCCATGCTGCAGACATCTGTTATGATGCTGGTGTTGGTGTGAAAGCATATCTGATGATGAAACCGCTGTTTTTAACCGAGCAGGAAGCAATGGCGGACATGCAAAACTCAATCGCCGAGGTTGCACCGTATGCGGATATAGTTTCGATGAATCTCTGCACTGTGCAGGGGCGAACTGAACTAGAACAGTACTGGCATCGTGGCGAGTTCCGCCCCCCATATCTTTGGTCGGCTATGAAAGTACTGCTGAACGCAGACACGGCGGTCACCTGTGATCCTATCGGCGGTGGATTCCGCAGAGGCCCCCATAATTGTGGCATATGCGACAAGGATATTGTCGCCGCAATCAATGAATATTCGCTCAATGCTGACAAGAGCATTCTTCAGGCGGTTTGGGACGTTGGTTGTTCTTGCAAAAAGGAATGGGAATATGTTCTCGACAACGAGACGCCATGGAACATGCCTTTAACAGATTAATATTTTTTCTTAGAAAATTTCTGTAACTCGACAAACGAACATTCCCACACCATTATCACATCAATCGTCTGGGGGTTCCGCGATTTATCAGCTTTCACCATCGACGCAGGATTCATATCCACACTGTGACGTCACAAAAAGATTTAGTAATTTTTGTAACTTCTTGATCAACGATATCACATGGTTTTGAGTCGGGACGAGTTCATCCAGATCATTGCTCTTTGATTGGCATTTTCTGTTGTTCTGATTGTGTTAACATATCCTATTGCAAATACAAATGAACGTTTTTGCTAACCTGCTTCTCGTGCAAATTTGCGTTGATATTGGTGTTGACAGACATTGAGGTGACATTATCTCGAAACAGATTGCAAAAGCATTTGTCGCCTGCCACGGCGAGTTGAAATTAGTATGAGTTGGATATTTGAGATGGATGATACTTGTATTTTCGTATCAGATGAAAAAACACCGTTTTTCAATAGCATCCCTGATGAATATAGTCTCAAGGAGTTCATCGAAAAATCTAGGGGAACTGAAAATTGGACGGAACGTTTTGGAGATTCGTATGATATCATGGAATAGTCGGATAGTTTTGCGGCAACATAATTCGTTGTATCTTCTTTTTTGGCATCAGATCCTCGGAACTGCCTCTGCAACTGATGAGTAACGACGTTATTCTTGATGGCTTCCTCCTTGTCGCGATGTGATAGAGACTGACTCGGGATGATGTATCGGTAACAATATTTCGATTGAAAAAACTAGACAGTATTGTGCTGGATGTGGTCTTATGTGCCGCAGTTTTGCGCGTCACATGTTACGTGACGAAGATGCAGCACTGATGATCAAAATTGTCGATATCCTGAAAAATTCGTGAACGAAAATGTGACGACACAATTTTTTTGTCATGGTTATCAGCTAAAATATGAGGATGTGAGTGTGAATGTCTGCGACAAGAGGGGTGGTGCCGTTTCTGTCGATCGCTATCTCTCAGATACTTGGTAAGGCCCACCTGATAACATTTCGGGGAAATAACGTCGACATCCTGCTCCCGTCGACAACAAGCGTGGATACGATCTCTGAAAAATTGGAAATAGTTCCGATTGATGGAAAAATATTGCTTGGAAACGGATTTTTGTTCGATTTTTTCGCCATGATACAGGTATGTTCCAAAAATCAAAAAACAAAACTGTTTATGATCAGTATCTCGGATGGAAAAGTGAGTGTTAATATCTCAGGGGAGAAACCAATGAAGGAAATAGGAAAAAATCGGAAAAAATGTATGAATCGAAGATTCCATCAGCTTTGCTTGATTCTGATGGAAGATTGTTCTCTCATGGATTTATCGGAAAATTTACTAAAAAATTTGGTGTAAAGTACATGAAGCTAAGTGGATATTGATTGCGAGAGTATTACATGATTGTGTTTAAAACTGCGGAATTTTACCGCACCGTTCAGAAACGAAATCTCCTAATTTTCGGTGTTTTGTTCCTCATGCTTTTTGTCGCCGCAATAATTGCCTGTGGCATTGGTACTGTTGCTATCCCTCCGATGGACGTTCTGTTAGCTTTTGGTCATGCAATTTTTCCTGGATCCGTCGATACACCTGCAACTTCTAACACTGGGTTTATTATCATAGGTTATAGGCTCCCTCGTGTTTTACTGGCTGTTCTAACAGGTGTGAGCCTTGCCGTTGCCGGTGCCGTCATGCAAGGGCTCTTGCGCAACCCACTTGTCAGCCCATTCACTCTCGGCCTGTCATCTGCGGCATCCTTTGGTTCCGCGTTTATGATAGTCCTCGGCCCGATTTTTTTCAACACCGCATTCACTGGGATTGCAGCCGTAGTGGGCATCAATCTCTCTCTTGGCACCTCACTTTTGATACTTTCCGCGTTCTTTTTTGGCTGGATGAGTGTTGTTTTGGTGTATCTCATCTCTCGCACGAAGCAGACATCACAGGCCATCATGATTCTTGCAGGTGTCGTCGTCAGTTACCTGTTTCAGGCATGTTTATTGGCTCTGCAGTATATATCTGATGATGAAGCGCTTCGCGACATCATCACCTGGCTTATGGGGGGCATGTGGGGAGCAAATTGGCAGGTGATCACCATCCTTCTGCCGATAGTTCTCATCTGTTTCTTTTTGATCGAACGGCGAGCATGGGATCTCAACACTCTTTCCGGAGGTGACGATGTGGCAAAAAATCTTGGTGTCAATGTATCACAGTTTCGGATAAATGGTCTTCTGATCGTCAGCTTCTCCACATCTGCCTGTCTTGCATTTACCGGAGTGATCGGTTTCATCGGTCTCATGGCTCCACACCTTTGTAGGATGATTGTAGGAAATGACTATCGGTACCTTCTTCCCTGTTCGGCAGTGATGGGTGCATTGATTCTCCTAATTTCCGATACAGCGGCACGTAGTCTCTTTTCACCAATTGAGATTCCGGTTGGTGTCATCATGTACATCCTCGGTGGCTTCTTCTTCCTCTATCTTATCATGCGAGGACACGGAGGATATCTTGGATGAATATTGACGTAGTCTCCGTCTCGCAGAAGTATGGAAATTTGCCGATTTTGCACGACATCAGCTTCACTGCAGACTCAGGTGAGGTTGTCGCACTGCTTGGACCGAATGGTTCGGGTAAGTCAACATTGATCAAGACCATTGCCAATATTTTCCCACCCGCATCCGGAAAAATTTTGATCGATGGAGTTGATGCGGTCGCGATCGATCCAATCGACCGAGCGAAGTTGATCGGTTACGTGCCGCAGTACTTCCACTTCACACCGTTTACCACTGTACTTGACACGGTTCTGATTGGACGGCGACCCTATATGAGTTGGGTGGTCACTGACGATGATCTTGCTGTGGTGGATAAAAGTCTTGCAACGATGTATGTCTCTGATTTTGCCGGAAGGTTCGTGAACGAGTTGTCCGGCGGTCAGCTACAACGAGTATTCATTGCACGAACACTCGCTCAACAACCAATGATCTATCTTTTTGATGAACCGACGAGTTCTCTTGATCTCCGTTACCAGCTGAAGATCGTGTCAGCAATGCAACAGATTGTCCATGATGAAAAATCTTGTATGCTTATCGCTTTACATGATCTCAATCTGGCTATGCGGTACGCGGACAAAGTGGTAGTGCTCAAAGACGGTAAGATCTACGCCTGCGGAACGCCAGACGAGGTGTTAACTGAAGAAACGATCCGGGTGGTGTATGGTGTTTGTGCAGAGATTGTAGAAAATTCTCATGGAAAGTTTGTTTTCTCGTACGCCTCGTCTGACATGTTGAGATGATTTGTTCTTTGTCGTTGCATCTAATTTCGCTTTCTGACAACACCGTGATGTTCTGTGA
>JAIRRQ010000122.1 GCA_031255895.1 Methanocalculaceae archaeon | reverse complement strand
GGAACGTTGCGAAAAACAGGACATGTTGAGCACGAATCAAAAATAGATAGTACGATACACCTTGGCACAACTAACTCATCGACCATTATCAAAACACCAAAATGTGCGAATACAAGGCCTACACACACCCTTCGTATTCCAAATCGATCTCACAAAACAGCGACAATACCAGAAAAATCTTGAAATATATCAGCATGTCAACAAAAATATATCTCACGTATCTTTTGTAAATAATATATTTAAACTACAATTTTTGTTGTTTTTGGAAATAAAAATTACAAATTCCTCACAGAAGAAAAAAGTTCCCATGCAACATCAAAGCATCAATGATAGGATGTGGATTGAACGTACCAAAAGATGCATTTTGGCTTGAAATTCAACGAAATATCTAAAAATATTAATTGTTTGTTTTATAACATATTCATTATCTAAATAAATGAATAAATATAACCAATTACACCCATATATAGTATCACAAAATAAGTAATAATTTACATGAATTATGTGAAATGAATGCCAGAAATTTGAATAAAAAACATAATAATCATTGTCCAGATCTCGCCAAGTGTTTATATGCAAAGGCAACGTACAAGTTTGAGATGAGTGATTCTGTTGTGGAAGCAAAGAGAGATGCTGGCATCCGCGCGGCAAATATGGTAAGAGACGGGATGATCATCGGCCTTGGAACCGGCTCAACTGTACTTTTCGCAATGGAGCGGCTTGGCGAACGGATAAAAACAGAAAAACTCATGATTTGTGGTGTACCAACCTCAAATCAGACGATTATGCGCGCAGAGGAATACGGAATTCCACTCACAACGCTGACTCTCCATCCAGAACTTGATCTTGCCATTGACGGTGCGGATCAGGTAAATCCAAAAAAACAAATGATCAAAGGCCGTGGTGCGGCGCATCTCCGAGAGAAGATCGTGGCAAATGCATCAAAACAATTTGTTGTGGCGATCGACCCCTGTAAAGAAGTTATGGATCTTGATATCGCCGTGCCTATCGAAATACTACCATTTGCCTATGGCAGCGTGGTAAAAAAACTTAGAGAACTTGGTGGCAAACCGATTATACGCAACGGAATAAAAAAAGACGGCCCTATTATCTCCGACAACGGAAATTATGTGATCGATTGCGCATTCAATGTAATTGTTAACCCAGCATCCCTCGAAGCGACAATCAACAACATACCTGGTGTTTTGGACAATGGAATTTTTGCTACTATGACCGAAAAAACGATTGTCATCATCGGCGATAGAACATGATCATCTTTTTCAAATATCCATGACTGGGACCCGCAATTCTGAAAGATTCTTCCAATATATCTCCTGATGCTCCCTCGGAGCAGTTCCTGCACAAAATACATCGTCAGGATCAAACAGTCGGCATGCTTCAGTAAGCGCTTTGATCGTCGGTTCTACAACATACACCTTTCGGATGACATAGCAGTCGACAAGATCTGCGAGGCGCGATACAGCATCAGCGGAGAGAATCAGATCCCGTTGTACCTCTAACACATTCTCAAGAAATGTATCAGGCACGTAACGAAGAAACCGTTTTCCGAAAAAATGTTCCAGATCAATTGTATCAGGGGAGGTCCCATCATACAGAAGTACATGCCCCGAGATGCCCCCATCCCGCATGACGCGGCACACTCGTTCCATTGCATCTGCAATCGCTTCGAATGCAACACCTTCATCCCCGAAGTACCCGTCAGTAAGATGCAGAGCCTGAGGTGACGGAATCGCCCACCAACACCCCCTCTGGATCTCTGTTGCAATTGCGCAATCCGCAGAAATATCTGTCGTCTGCAAATCGAACTCTCCCGAAATCAACTTTTGGAAGACATTCGAAAACGCTGCGAGAATTCGGTCACAGTACCACAATCCACCAGTTGCAGGAAAGAAAATTCCAGACATCTGGGATCTGATTGTCTTCTCAACTTCCCAGGTAATCAAATCTGCAGAGGTGCCAACATGTCTCCTCGCCCAACCACCAAGCTCCTCTACCGCAGGTACCACAGGTTTAGTCGACCCAAGACTTCTTACCCGAAACGATAGTTCGCGCATCAGCATTCATTATTCAGCAGATGTGTGCTGAAACTATTTAATGTTGTTCCACCTCACAAACCCTAATACCTCACCCGCCCCAAATACTACCACTATGACCCATAAACCGACTGTCGTTACCTGTGGTCTTCCCTATACAAATGGCCTGTGCCACCTTGGCCACTTGAGGACCTACATTCCCGGCGATTTTTATGTTCGCTATCTGCGATGGCTCGGAGATGATATCGTATTTGTTTGTGGCTCCGACAACCACGGAACTCCGATCATCGTCACCGCTGAGACTGAACACACCACCCCGCGTGCTGTCTCCGAATATTTTCATGCACATTTCGACGAGGTTTTCAAAGATATGGGAATCAATTTCGACAGGTTCGGTATGACCGATGATCCAACAACACACCATCGAACCACCACCATCATTGAATCTCTGATCGAAAAAGATTACATCTATGAAAAAACCATCCAACAGAGTTATTGCCCAAGCTGCAAACGGTTCCTTCCAGATCGATATGTGGAAGGTATCTGTCCTTACTGCGGCAAACATGCCCGTGGTGATGAGTGTGATCAGGGCTGTGGCAGACACCTTGAACCAGGGGAAATCCTCAATTCCGTCTGCACCACCTGTGGGACACAGGCAGAACTCCGCGAACAGAAACACTATTACTTCAAACTGAGCAAATTTCGCGACTATCTTCTTGAATATCTCCCAACACTTGACGGAACCATCAACGCACGCAACTATGCCATCGGGTGGGTCGAGAACGAATTGAAGGACTGGTGCATTACCCGGATGATGGACTGGGGTGTCGCATTTCCAGGCAAGGACGCAAAAGGTCTTGTCACCTATGTGTGGGTTGACGCACCAATCGGCTACATCGCCTTCACCGAAGAGTGGGCCAATACAACTGGAAACAGCTGGCAGAAATATTGGTGCAACGGTGATCGCGTGCATTTCATCGGTTCCGACATCATCTATCATCACTGTGTGTTCTTGCCTGCAATGCTGCACGGTGCAGGATATCAACCGCCATCAGCAGTTGTCGCAAGTGGAATGGTCACGATTGATGGTCAAAAATTTTCAAAATCTCGCGGATATGTGATTTGGACGAAAGAAGATTATCTGGATAAAGGACTTCCAGCAGATTACCTAAGATACTATCTCCTTGCCTACACCAACCACACCCGTGAGCTTGATTTCTCTTGGAAAGAATTTCAGGCACGCATCAACAACGAACTTGTGAACACCTTTGGAAACTTTGCAAATCGCAGCATGATGCTAGTCAAAACAAAGTTAAGAGAGGTACCGGAAGTTGCTGTCAAACAAGAGATCCTTGATGAAATTACGAAAACACTTTGCCTTGTCGAAAAACTTGTGCGCACATTTGAGTTTAAAGCGGCAATTGACGAGATCCTGCTCTTAGCAGGCTACGGCAACAGTTATATCTCGAACACTGCTCCGTGGAAAATGATCAAGGAAGACCCCTACGCCGCAGCACAGGTGTTGAAGAATTGTCTGCAAATTGTCAAAGCCAGTGCTCTTCTGATCCACCCTGCGATGCCAAAATCTGCCCAAAAACTGTGGGAGATGCTCGGTTACACAGATAAAATTGAAGATCATCCAATAGGAGATGCTCTTGTTCCATTTGAGAACAAAACACTTGGCGAAGTAAGACCGCTGTTTGCAAGAATAGATGACGAACAACGCGAGGATCTTGAGGCAACTCTTGCAAGACGCGCCGTTGAAACACAGAATAAAACTACAGGAAAAGATACGATGGAAGCAGAAATTGATCCGTTCTTAGAGAATATTGTAACTATTGATGACGTAGCAAAACTGGATCTCCGTGTAGGTCTGGTGATAAAGGCAGAAAGAGTTCCAAAGACTGAAAAGCTTCTACGATTACAAGTTGATATCGGAAAGGAGGTACGTCAGATCATCTCCGGCATTGCACTCAATTACACACCAGAAGAGATGATCGGTAAAAAAATTGTCGTCATTGTCAATCTCAAACCAACAAAATTCCGTGGAGAGGAGAGCAACGGCATGCTGTTTGCCGCAGGTGAACATGCCGCTTCACTTCTGATTCCATTGCGGGATGTTGTACCTGGTACACGCGTGCACTAAAAAAACGTCATTTCTTTTTTGTGTGGGTTGACACAGAATATCCAGAACCGTATGATCAGAATTAGATTAATCTGTTGAAAATTAATAAAGAAAAATGAGGCGATTTAGAGCAAACAGGACAGATCAATCTCAAACGCCACAACCGGGTGTGCAAGACCAAAAGCCACCAGCACATCAGGGTTGATCTCACCAAACGTCCCCACCATCTCCCCTGCAACATACACATCACCGCGTCTGCCATCGAGAAATGCCGGATCTCTAGATCCGCGAACCTCATACGGCAGTGCCGCCATCCGGCAAAACGCATCCACCACAGCATAAATCTCCGAAAAATCTGCGGCAGCGTGAATTGAAACTGCCGCCATCTTCGCGTATGTCACCAGATTCTGAACAACATCACCACAGGCAAAAATTTTTTGCGGCAGCTCACGGGATCGATTGATGGAGAGAGATTCCATCAACATCGGCAGAATATCCGTTCGAATAATCGTCTGATCCTCGCTAATAGGATGCAACACGCTCAAAGCCGCAGAATTTTCAGGCCTGCCCATCATCTCATACGACACCTTTTCGTTCGTCAACGTAAACGGTGTATTCTCGATGTAAGACAGGCCTATCATAATATCACGCACAAGACTGTAAATCACCTGTACTGGATGTGGTTTGCCAACAGTGAACGTCGGCGGCAGACTTGCCGGAATTCTGTCATAACCATAGGCAATTGCAACATCCTCGTAGAGGTCATGGTCGTGCATAATGTCTGCGCGATAACAAGGAATCATCACACGGACGTGATCCGTGTCAACAACCTCAGCACCAAACCGCATTCTCTCAAGAAGATTTTTCATTTCTGCTGCAACGATTGCAGTGCCCACAAGGGCATTACATGCTGCAACTGAAATGGTTCTCACCGCAGGTGCGAGCATCGGTGTCGTGATGCCGTCCACATCCACCGACTCGATTGTTGCCCCCATCTCCACCATCGCCGTACAGACAATATTGACCGCAACCATCACCGCACGAGGCTCAATACCAGTCACATCCAGCAAAATATTTCTCGTATCCTCTGTAACACGGGTCAACTCACTGTTAATAATCGGTGGAAACGAACAAACCCTGCCTTTCGCATCACAAATCAGAGGAAACAGCTGTTGATTTCTCACAATCTTCGCGTATGCCTTGCCCTTTGGATGTTCGACAAGAATCTGATCCATCGTCATCGACACATCGTAATCCAACGGAACAAATGTCGTAGATCGTTTGGCTGCGATATAGGAGAATGGACTTTCGATCTTGTCGAGATCGTGTACACCAATCGCAACCTTCTTTCGGTTGCGACCGACCACCCAATGCAGTGACTCCTGCAAGTTCATCAAAGATTCAATCATCGCATTATCCATGCAGACATTGCGAATAACCGCAGAACCGAGATATGGGCGGATGTTTGCAAGATTTGGATCGATGGAAAACGAGATTCCAGACGACTTTACCGAATAAGTTGGAAGACCGGTCTCAATGCCGAGATATCCTCGCATCGCCCGTGCCACCCCTTCAGCACTGCAAAGATCAGGGTGGTTGGGGAAGAACTGAACGTCCGTCTGTTCCTCATCCTCGCGTTCAACCTCAGAACCTAGCATTGGCAGATTATTGCGGATCGTTCTGATATCCGTTCTCGTCAATCGTTCCAGATATGCATTATTGAGTTTTACCACCGGCACAATTACACCCTCCTAACCGGACTTGAGCGAATCCATTCAATATCACTTCGATAAAGCTGACGGAGATCTTTCAGACCCATCCGCAGCATTGAAACGCGTGACACACCAAGGCCCCAAGCAAGAACTGAACAATCGATACCCCAAGGTGCGGTGACCTCCTTGCGAAACACACCAGCACCACCCAGCTCAACCCAACCAAGTCCGTCAACCCAAACCTCAGGCTCTACCGAGGGTTCAGTGTAAGGAAAATAACCTGGCCTGAATCGTATCGATTCAAAACCAATTCTGCCAAAAAATTCTTTGAAAAATCCGAGAAGATGACCAAATGTCAAACCTTCATCCATCACGATGCCCTCCAACTGCTCAAATTCAGGTAGATGAGTTGGATCAATCGTTTCACGACGATACACACGAGATATGGAAAATGCCTTCAGTGGAGGGATTGGATTTTTTGCCAGATACTGAATGGAAAGGGAGGTGCTGTGTGTTCGCAGAACACACTTGCGAGCAATCTCTGGACTCCACTCACCACCCCACCCAGTTGAACCGGTATTGCCACCAGTTATGTGGACGTCGCAGATCTTCTCCCAGCCATCTGGCAGATCAATCTCCTCTGAGAGATGAAATGTATCCTGCATCTCGCGCGCCGGATGATCCTGAGGTTGATACAGGGAATCAAAGTTCCAGAATGCATTCTGCACAATAGATCCATAGAATTCGGTGAATCCCATTTCAAACAGTAGTGCACGGATTTCATCGAGAATTTGTTGATTCGGGTGTAAACGTCCGCCATAAATCCTCTTTGGCAACGTGTCCACATTATAACGGCGTAGTGGCAGATTCTTCCACTCACCAGACAAGATCTGTTCGCGGGAAATAATACCAATCTCCTCACGAAGATCCAGATCTGCCGCGGCGATCTCAACACCAGCGGGCGTGACAGATACAATCCATGACACAGTCTCAGTGATCTTAGCGAGACCACGTTTCACCAGCTCTTGACATCCTACCGTGCCTGCGACAGGATTTTTCAGCGCAAGTTCGTCCTCACCCTCTAGCACGTTTACACTAACCGTGACAACACCCTTGTCAATTGTAATCCATTTTTTCTTGCGCAACCAACCAATCGCAATCTTCGACAAAGGGTGTTTTGTCAATTCATCCATCGGAGTGGGGCCATGAATACTTGCAAAAACCTGTCGCTCAGGAAGACCAAACGCGGCATATCTTTTCCCTTCATCGGTCAGAACCGCCGTTTCTATAACACATCTCTCAAGTGTCACAAGACCACGATCGGCACATAGGTGAGCCCATTGCACCACAGTATCCACTGAGGCGTCCAATCTCGTTGAAAGTGTTGCCGCGTCCGCAGATCTCAGCTCCGTGAGTATTGCAAGCACACGTTTTTCATTTATTGTCAGATCCATAAATCACCACTTCACCATATGCACAACCTCATCACGCTTTTCCTTGAACTCTTGTAAAAAAGTCCAGACCAGCTCGAACGTTCTCTTCTTGCAGGTTCCACACATCAGATCTCCCTCTCTGCAAGCACGGCACATCTCAGCAAGCTCTGCGTCATCATCCTGCATATGAAATCTGTTTAGTTGATAGATCGAGCATTTTTCTGGCTCTCCACCAAGTTTTTTCTGTTCCTCGAGTGTCTGTCTTCCACCGGTGAGTGAACCCATGATCTTCTTTTTGACATCCATTTCAGGATCATCGAACCAGATCAAACTGTCAGAAACACTAGAAGACATCTTTCCACCCCGCAATCCCAATAAAAAGCTGTGATAGGTTGCAGATGGCAACAAAAAACCAAAACCACCGAACTCACGCTCAACTTCCCGGACAATCGTGTCTGTTTCAGCAAGTGTATATCCGGCAGGAAGATCAAGATGCATCTGGTGCTTCTCAGAACCTCCAAATCGTTTTGCCACCGCGTCGAGTGCACCCGTCGGCGCATTCTTGACACGAATACTGATGTGAGTCTCGCGCTCATCCACTAGAAACATCCTGAACGAGTTTGTAACGTCACGGGTCAGTCGAATATGTGGATCCTGATCGATTCCCACCGGGACGACTGTCGGGGCAATTCCTGAGACCAACTGTGGATAGAGAATATCCGCAACCTGCATCGACACCGATATCGCATGAGCAAGTTCAGTTTCCGGTCCAAATCCATAGATTGCTGAAAGTTCTGAGAGATTGATCTTCGTTGCAGCCTCGAATGCTAGATCCTTCAACACATTGTTCCGGCGCTGAGAATAGATCTCACCAGAAAATCCAAGCGCATACAGGCACTCCATATACTCTCTGGCGTACCGGTCACACACACCCCAGGATAGACCACGAACTGCATGCGCCTCACAGTCTGCCATGGAGATGAATCCATTACCTCCTTGTTGAATATGCCAAACGACCTCTTTCATTACCATTAGGTGGCCAAAATGGGGATGACCACTCGGCATGAAACCAGTCAGAACATGAAACGGTTTTTTCTGCGTAATCGCATCCGCTACCACATCATAATCGCGATGACCTGCGACAATGGTACGGCGGGTAAAAATCGGCTGATCAGCTATTTTTTCCTTAATTGATGAAAATGGTTCGATGCCAAAATCGGAAATCAAACGATCAATATCTATTTTGGTAGTGTTGGACCAGGGGTTAATCTGTTTGGCCATAAATCTCACAATTGATAATGATTAGATTATAGTTTCATACGAGCAAATTCGATGAAGAAGATATCAGCCTTTTCCATATAGGCAAAGAGCATCTTCTTTTTCACACTGTGGGCGAGTCGAACCGAACGAGAAATGACTCTCATCGACATGACGGGATTATGTGCACAGGCGTGCACGAGCATCTCTGAGTGTTTCCCATCCTCGGTGTACACACGGAAATGATGACCATACTTGTAACCAGTCCGAGGTGACCAACCAATGCTGCGGAAATATCGGTACACAGTCATTTTGTCTGTAAACTCAGGATCATATGTTGCTACAAAAGCCTCATAATCCTCAGCGGTCATCCCCGGTGTAAGCGCAAGTTTTCCGGATTCAAGCAGCCAACAGATCTCAACCGGTGCGAGAAAAAGCCTGGTTGTATCCAACATCGTGCCATATCGACTATTTCTGAGCGTCACGGTAACACCGGTTCCGTCTTCCACAACATAGGCAGGCATCCCAGTTAACGTTGCCGAAATATTCGGAATATTTTCAAATTCTGAATAACCAATCACCTCTTTTGCAACAAGACGAGTAATCCGAATCTCATAGTAAGTCAGTTCATGCTCGTCGTCAACAACGGCAAGCAGGTATTGCTTGCGCATGTTTAATGCGGTCTGTGTCTCGCGAAGAATAACGGAGAGATCCACAATGTCGCGTTCCGACAAAACGCGCAACAGATACTTTGATTGCCCATGTCCAGGTCGCTGACCGCGTGGAAAGGCCCAGAAGTTTTGTGGTCCAGTGGTGACAACAAAACCGCGATCGCGGATATCGCGATAAACAATGAATTTGCGGAGAAAATCAGGTGAAACGGCACTTTCAGCAAGAAGAGAATCAAATGACCAACCATCAATCTGAATTTTTCCGCGCGCTATAAGGTAAAGTGCCTCTTCGACTGCAAGTCGGAGATTCCCTGTTTTTTCCACACGACCATAACCATTCTGTTCGTAGAAAATTTTTGCCTCCGGCGGTGCCAAAACCTGTTTACCATCGAATTGTGCCTTCACTTGGATATAATTTTGTTTTATGGAAGCATTAAAGGGGTGTCTTCCGCCCGAGTAAAATTTACAAACATACTAATACCCTAACATAAAATAGACGATATATGATCAAGTGTGCAAAAACAGTTCTTGCCCTCCTATTGATCGCGATCATCTGTTGCGGAGGCACATTTGCAAGCACCATTGAAAATCTCAACGTGACCTACCAATCTAGCGGGACTTATGTCAACATCGAAGCTATAACGCTTGCAAACGGAGGAAATTTTTTTCTCGGCATGACTAATAATTCCGGTGCAATTTTGCTAAAAACAGATGCTACTGGAAAAGAAATCTGGCGTACGTCTCTCCCTGGTGATGATGTCAGATCCCTTGCCACTCTTGGTGACGGAGGAGTTGTCCTTACTACCACCATCCGAACAGTTAATGGTTCTGAAAAAACAGGTTACACATTCGGCGGTGAGACAAACCTGATCAGAGTAGACAAAGAAGGTAACATCCTCTGGCATAAAAATATTCCTGGAATCGGTACAGGTGACATTGTTGTTTCCGACAATGTAATCCACTTTGCTGGATGGTTTTGGGAAAATAACACTGGATTTATCCAGAATTATCTGCTTTCGACAGGTACTCTCATCAACGATAAGATCCATCTCGGCAGCGAAACCACATCTATGATTCCACTTGCAATGCTTCTTGAGGATGACAACACTCTCGTTCTTACAGGTGGAACCACTTCCAATCTTAACGAAGGAAGTACCTGCGCTTGGATTGCAAAAATCAAGAACGACGTTGTCCAAAATCAGAACATTATCCGAACGGGAAGCACTGATCCAGTGTATGGTACAGGTGCATGTGGATACGCCATCACACGCGCATATGGAGGTGGATACCTCGTGGTCGGATCCAATCCACCATTCGGCGTAACATGGACAAACGGACTCGGTTGGGCAGCACACATCAATAGCGATCTTTCCAATATTTGGGTCAATGAACTTCCTAGATGCTATGTACCTTACGCAGTTGTCCAGTTCGGAGATAGATATCTCATTGCTGGAATGGACGGATATGATGATCCAGTCTGGTTGACACTTTCAGTCGATGGTGCAATAATTGAACTTGAAAAAATATTTCAGAACGGAAAGCGATCAATGTACAATGACATTGCATCCATTTCTGACAGATCTGCTGCACTCGTCGGCTGGGTCATGAAGAAGGATTTTGCCGAAGGTATTCTAATCACCCTGTCCAACACCACAGGCATGGAAAGAAGAGAATTGTGGATTACCGGAACCACAGTGGCAATTTTCATCCTTATCGGAGCGATGTACTTCCTTGTAATACGAAAATCCAAACTAGTGATGAAAAATAGTAGAAAATTCACAAAAAAAAAGGCAAAAAGAAAAAATTAAATTGATACATTTTTTTTAGTATGATTTTTTTAGTATGATGCTGGACGTTGCGGCATTTTTATCGATTCCTGTCGATAACATTTCGGTACATCAATCTCAAAACAGCAGGAAGGATATCCTTGTGTCATGCACTCGATTTCCACCACACGCACTGATTGTTTGAAATGCGAAGAAAAAATTGCAGTCAAAACACCACATGAGATAACACAGCAACTATGCTCTGTCTTTGGCAGCACCATGCATTCGTAGCATTTGTAAATTTCCAGTCGCAACGGTGATGTGGAACGAATGCGCATGTCCCCAAGCCCGTACCGAATCCAAAACAGGATCACATTCTCAATTGTCTTTTCCAGTACTTCCGCAACTAGATGCACTGAAATAGATTCCCCAAGTATCTCTCCCCCCCGCATCATGATCGGATCAATTCTGATCCCTGCCTCAATCAACGCCACCTGAATAATATGGGGAATAATCTGGCGATAGTCAACACTATCATACTTAATGTAGCATTGGCGGATCAATTCACGGAATTCATTGTCTCCTGTCCGATGACACGGCTGAATATCAGCAAGATGCAACGCGATCAGATAATACATTTTTTTGCGAGCATCACCCGGGACAGATCGGGATGCAATAAGTCCTGCATCAATCAAAGAGTTGACATGCGCCGACACCGTTGACTTGGACAGACCCGTATACTCCATAATCCGAGAAAAAGAGATCTCTCCCTCATCACGGATAAGAAATAGGATATTATTCCTAACCGGACTGCTTATCGCCGTGACAACACCATCACTGGAAAACAATTTGAGAAGGGAGAGCATGATCTAAATCTGACACGGTGTTTTTCATAACATATTTCGTTTGTTTTATGAAAAAACTTAATTGAACTGTTATTTGTTGTGAACAGTTATGAATGTTCGCGATGATGCAAAAAAAGTACTGATCAATTACTGTAAGAAAAAAGATTAGTTGAATGGATGAATTGCCGAGTTCTTTTTTGCCAATATCTCATCCACCTTCGGTTCACAGGTAACGGCACGCTTGATTGCAAGCTTTGTTGCCTCATAATTCCAGTCATGCACCTTCTTCTTGTCTACGGCGTCCCACTCAATAAAAACAGATACAATGATCAGCAGATCTTCAGTCTTTTCTTTGGGAATAACGCCCTCATCAACCGAATCCATAACGGCCATCGCAACCGCATGTTGAGCAGGACCGAACATCATCACTGCCTGATCCGAATTTTTCATGGTAACTTTATTAACCATCAATGTCGTTGGTTTGGTTGGCAAATTTGGAGTGATAACGGCAAGAAGCGGCGTGTGGCCTCTCTGGGGAGAAGCAAGCGCACTCACAAAAGCCTGTTCAACGGAACTTCCTTTGGGTCCGATCACAAGATCGATGTGGGCAACCTCTGCACCCTCTCCGATCAGGGCCTCTCCAAACATCACGCAGTTAAACGGGGAAATTACTCCTCCCACCGCATTGTCAATGCTTTGTAAAAATCCCATGTTGGTACCTTGCTGACTAATTTCAGATCCTTTCTAGGTCTGTTGATCTGTTGATATGGCAATGATTGGTTAAATATTTGATCTTCGCGGATGTAAAATTGATCAACATCCATGCCATCACCTACTGTGCGATCCCTTATGTCCACAGATTAAATAAATCACGAAAAAAACAATCATTTACAAAAAAATTTATTCATAAAAAATATAATCTCAATTGGACTAAATGTACTCGCTGTAAAAGTACCGCGATCTAATAGGTATTAAACATCAAGAACAAATATGTGATCAACCACTGGACACTACAGCCTTGCATTCTGTTGTGATCTTGGATGGAGAATTACCATGTTGAAAGCAGTAAAAATTAAGAACGGTGTCTACTGGGTAGGAGCCATCGACTGGAATATTCGTGACTATCACGGCTACACACTCCCAGGAACTACTTACAACGCATACCTCATCATCGACGAAAAGGTCACACTGATTGATGGAACTTACCCTGGACATGAGTGGCAGATGATCGAGCGAATTGAATCTGTTCTTCCGCTAGAGAGAATCGACTACATCATTGCAAACCACATTGAGATCGATCACTCAGGTTCCCTCCCGCTTCTCTCAGAGAGACTCAAAAACGTCCCGATCTACATGACCGAAACAGCTAAAAAAGGATTTGAACGTCACTACGACACGAGTGCATGGAATATTCACACCATCAAAAACCTTGAAACCCTGCCTCTTGGCAACAGCAAGACCCTGACCTTCCTTGAGGCGCCATTCCTCCACTGGCCAGATTCCATGTTTACCTATCTCGGAGAAGACAAGATTCTATTCCCAAATGATGCGTTCGGCCAACATATTGCATCAAGCGAACGTTTCGATGACGAACTCGGCATTGATGTAGCCATAGAGTACGCAGCAAAATTCGTGGCAAACCTGATCGTCCCACTCTCCTCGAAAGTTCTCAAAAAACTCGGAGAAGTCAACGAACTTGGAGTGCCTATTGAGATGATTGCACCTTCGCACGGTATCATCTGGAGAAGTCACGCAGAAGATATCATCAACGCCTATGTCAACTGGGCAAACGGTCTTTCCAAAAACAAGATCACCATCGTTTATGACACGATGCACTACTCGACCGGTATTGCTGCCCAGTACATTGCTGAAGGTGCAATTTCCGAAGGTATTGAAGTCAAAATTGATCTTCTCAAAGACGGACGCTACGAAGGTGTCCACAGATCCGACGTCGTCCGCGACATTCTCGACTCAAAAGCTGTCATCGTTGGTTCACCTACCCTCGAAGACTATCCACTGCCAACAGTTGCAGGATTCCTGTACTATCTAATGGGAATCAGACCTGGCAAACAGACCCAGAAGAAAATTGGATTCGCCTTCGGATCCAACGGTGGGAAAGGAGGAGCATCAAAAATCATCACCGAACTCCTAGAGAAAGCAGGTATTCAAATCTGGCATGATCCGATCGAATTCACCTACCTTCCAAACCAAGAAGACAAGGAAAAATTTTTTATCATAGGTCAAGAAATCGCAAAAGAAATCAAAAAGATGCCTTAAATAAGAAAATACATTCCTATATTTTTTTGAATACAAACACATTATAAATACATTACAGTCGGGTGGGCAGTCACATGGAAACCCATGTAATATATCATCAAAAAAATAATTGAATATTCATACATTAAAAAAAATCAAATATTTTCGACAACAATAACTGTATTCTATACACACTTCTTCGTGAACCATGTTGATGACAGATATATATATATAGAAGTGAGACTCAGATCCAAAATATTTCCTTTATTACCCCATTAGTTATCAAAAAACAGACACTCTACACTAAAACGTTTGACACTACACACCCCTTGCATCTAAATTGGATCAGATTTATTGCATTCTGCCACACACCTAACACCATAATGGTAGCGACGATACGCTACGGATTACCGGGAACCTCACTTGATGCATGTACCGCAGAGTACCTCTCTGAATCCAAAGATCATCCTGCTGATGTGTGGATGGTTCTACCGGTAAACCGTCTGGCAGAAACAGTGAAAAAGGACATAATTTCGCAGAAAATACCAATCATCCCCTCTCGGATCACAACTATTCCTGCATTTGCAGAGATAATAGCAACTGTTGCATACCCAGATGTTCGTGTCCTCTCTTCTGTTGAACAAAAACTCGTTTTTTCACGTATTATTGAGAATAACCATGAAATTTGCGATATATTCCATCCAAAAACAGATTCAACGGATTGTCCCAAAAAAATCGTGAGTTTTTCGTTGGTGGAAAATATCGTCACGCTCTACAATACGCTCAAAGTCAGACATGCCGTTCTACCGACAAAGAACGATAAACTCGCGATTTTTGCATCGATCTTTGCTGCTTATGAAAAATTCTGTGATACAGAACGAATCGCAGACACACCCTCTGTTCTTCGTCTAGCCAGTGTCGCTGTTCGCAGCGGAAAATTTCCGCTGCGATCTGTGTATATCTA
>JAIRRQ010000087.1 GCA_031255895.1 Methanocalculaceae archaeon | reverse complement strand
TCCTCGGATGTCTCCTCAATCCCATACGTCGGCGAAACCTCTTCCATTTCACCTCTCAACAGACGGAAGGCGACCTCTTCTTCCGTCAATCTCGTGACGCGTGAGTAGGAAGCACCCGGTTCTGCAAAAACGATCACACGACCTAGGTCATGGAAATCAGGTCGACCAGCACGGCCCATCATCTGATGAAATTCCTGCACTGTTAACCAGTTGATACCCATCGCAAGCGCATCAAAGATGACCTGTGATGCAGGGAAGTCTACGCCCGCGGCAAGTGCTGCTGTTGTCACGACACAGGCAAGTTTTCCATTCTCAAATTGTTTTTCAACAACTCGCCGTTCCTGAGAAGTGAGGCCAGCATGATACGGTGCTGCAAGTTTCCCGATCGCATCCGCTACGATGTGACAACGAACGCGTGAATTCGTAAAAATGATGCTTTGACCACGATATCCTTTTGATGAGATTTTACCATATTCTTCAAAAACGAGTTTTTTGATATATGTTATTTTCAAATCTTTTTCAGAAAATATCAAGTGTTGCTCCAACGCAACCGGTCGATCCACATATGAAACCAGCGTTGCACCGAGTTTTTTGGCAAGTAAATGTGGCGATCCGATCGTTGCCGACAAATACAAAAATTGAGCCTTTGGTGCAATGTACTTCAACCGGGCAATCAGACCATCTAATCGATGACCTCGCTCCGGATCCTCGAGCATCTGTACTTCGTCGATAACGACCGTACCGATGTCGTGAAGAGATGCACCTTTGCGGAATAGATTGTCCACTCCCTCATATGTTCCTACTACGATATCACCTCCTGTTCCTCGATTTCCAGCGGAACGTGTTTCCGGCAGATTAATTCGATGAACACCAGTCATCAACGAGGTGGAAGCAACGCCACCGTACTTTTTAGAAAAGCGATCGTATTTTTGGTTTGCCAGAGCAACCAACGGCACAAGAAAAAGCATGCGACCGCGTTTCTCCAGATAATTTTTCAGACCAGCCATCTCACCGATGAACGTTTTTCCCGAAGCAGTTGCTGCGACCACCAGCAGATCCTTGCCGAACAAAAGTCCTGCTTCGATCGCACGCTGTTGCGCTGGCATGAGTACCTCAACTCCACAGATGTCAACAAATTTGCGAGGTAGAGGCAAATTTTCTATTTGTTCAGTTAATGTTCGCTCGTGTGCTTCAAGCAGATTGAACATCGTTTTTTTTGTATCAAGCGACGTCGGTTGGAAAATCGCAAGCACCATGTCGAGATCGCGTTCGTCTTCCAATAAACTCTCGATATGGCTTTGTGTTCGCTTGCCAATCCGTTTGATGTGGGAAAGTTCACGACGCAGATCACGTTTTGCACAGTCCAGGCAAACAAACTCCTGTCCACACTTGATACGAGTGGACTCCGACAACGGCGTAAGTCGATCGTCAAACATGCAGATACGACAGAGCGTCACCTTTTCCCAAGGAATTTGCATGTTTCGCAGGAAGTCCTGAAACTCAGGTAGTGTCTCGGTCAGTTGCACCGTGCCATTCATTCGAAGAACTGTGATCAATTCCTTGGTTGGAGTTTTTTGGGCATGAGAGGCTCCGGGTCGTCGGACGAAAAACTCTGAAGGACGAATGCCTTTGGAGGTCTTCTCCAGCTCGACAGTTCCAACGTGTTTTATTTTTCCATTCTTTGAGTCGTCACAAAAATAGACTTTATACCCTTTTTTATAGGACTGGACGACGGTTACCACTTATTGACTCACCAGTTCATGTATAGTATAAGACAACCCTGCAATTTCAAGCCTTTTCAAGAAATCAGTAAATTCTTCATCCACAATAAGGATCAAACAATGCATGCCATGAAATGCCGCTTCAATGACTCCTTCTCGTGCACCGAAGAACATATCGGGATTGATACCTGAATTTTTCAATGCGAGGTATGCTTCAAGGCCAACGGCTCCGATCATGTCTGATTTATTCACCAGAGGTAGAAGTTTGTTCGGAGAGATCGTTTTGGATCCACCGCGTTCTATTCGTGGTACCTTGGCAACGGCTACTTTGCCTTCGGTGTGATCAATGATACCTGCGAGACGAGCAACACCCACATCCACTCCGACATTTGCATCCGCGATTACCTTGCCCATCGCAGTTTGCGGCTGGCGACCCGCATACAACCAGCCATTTTTCATGTAGACACCAACGGAATCACCAGCCTTGAGATCAGTGTCAGCAATCGCAGCCCAAGTCGCAACTTGATGGATAATGTCGCGACGAACATGGCGAGCATAGATCTCAAGAATTTCGGCATTGTTTAAAACCCACTCAACACCTTTGTGCGTAACGTAGTAACGTCCACGTCCCTCAGTACTGATGAATCCGTCATCGGCAAGTTCACGAACATATTCAGAGATTGCCTGTGGAGTGACACCTAGTTTTTCTGCAATCTCCTGCTGGCGGATGGATGGTTGGTGTTCCGCGACTTCTACGAGGACTTGGAAGCGTGTGGTTTCACGCTTACTTTTGAGTATATTTGATAGAGGATCGTCGAGCATAGTTTCTCCCTGATTTCTGGTGCAAAAACCCTACACTTATATTGATTGTAATTCTATAATGGTTTTTGAGTGAGTAAATGCGCTGCGGCAAAATCATAGTGCGAGGTATTGTTCAGGGGGTAGGATTTCGCCCCTTTGTATATGCAGCAGCTGTACGGTTCGGCATCGCAGGAACGGTGATCAATCACGGGAGTGAAGTGGAAATAACTGCCTTTGGCAACCGATTTGATGAATTTTACCGTGAAATATCAATAGGACCAAAAATGGCAAATATTGATTCGATTACGATTGAACCACTTCCAGAAGGGACGACGCCAATGTCTGGATTTTCAATTTTGCCAAGTACAGATGGGGCACGAACTGGATTTATTCCAGCAGATATTGCAACCTGCGCAGCCTGTCTTGCAGATGTTGCAAATCCCTCCAGTCGATATTATGGGTACTGGGCAACATCGTGTACGGACTGTGGTCCGAGGTACAGTGTAATCCATGCAGTACCCTATGACAGGGAACGAACATCGATGGAAAAGTTTCCTCCCTGTGATGATTGCTGTGCAGAATATGAATGTCCTGAAGATCGAAGGCACCATGCACAAACGATTGCCTGCGTCAACTGTGGTCCGAGGCTGTCACTTCTGACAGGCGCTGGTGTTCTGATTGCGACAGACGATCCGATCAAAACGACAGCAAAATTGCTTGATGCTGGGCATATCGTGGCAATTCGTGGGATTGGTGGATATCATATCTGTTGTATTGAGGAACAAGCAACCAAGCTGAAACTGCTGCTTGGGAGACCTCATCAGTCACTTGCGGTGATGATGCAACCGGAATCGCTCGCGGAGTATGTGATTTCGCCAACAGATGCAGAACGAGAGATACTGGAAGGACCAATGCATCCAATTATGATTTTGGACAAAATCGATCCAAAATCGCACACAGAGTTGTCAAAATTGCACAATCTCGGAGTTATGCTACCATACACGTGTTTGCACCATCTGTTGTTCCGGAATCTGCGGCACCGGTTGTTGATAATGACGAGTGCAAATGCACCAGGGACTCCGATGATTACGGAAACGTCGTACGTTTCAGAACAGATGGGAAATATCGCGGAATTCATCCTGTCGCATGACCGTGAAATTGTGAACCGATGCGATGATTCTGTGGTGCGAGACGGGTATATTATTCGTCTGTCGCGGGGTTTTGCACCATTACGAACAGCAATTGACTTAGGAAATCGTCAAATTCTCGGAGTTGGAGCAGAATTGAACGCAAACACAACAATCTATAAGGATGGGTTTGTGGTGACATCGCCACATATTGGAAATATCCGCAATCCATCGACTGTTACATATCTTGAGGAAACAATTGAAAAACTCACGACCTTGACGGGAGCAAAGCCGGAGATTATTGCCCATGATCTGCATCC
>JAIRRQ010000121.1 GCA_031255895.1 Methanocalculaceae archaeon | reverse complement strand
TCGGTTATGGCCTCTACATTGTGGATGCCCAGACGCGTGTTACCTTGCTTAACGAACGTTTCGATATTAATCTGCCTGAAGATCAGGGCAACTATGAAACCATTGGTGGCCTTGTTTTTTCGCGCCTCGGTCACATCCCTCGACTTGGGGAATCGATTATCATTGCTGATCAGTGCATTACCATCATCGTCACGAAAATGCGAGGGCACCAGATCCTCAAATTGAAATTGATTCTGCTCCGACATGAGGCAGACAATCAGGGTACCAGCGAGGAATAACCCTTCATTTTTGCCATCTCCCATTTTTTGCATGTGTCGTGGTCGGCAACTTTATCTTATCCTGCGCACATTAACATAATAGACATAATAACGCTTTTCGCCATGGCTGGTATGCATGCGGCCGCGACTCTGTTTTGTGGAGGGATGGTCACAGTCTTGCCATGCGACTACTATTCCTCGAAAGAGAGAGGTAGAACAAGATATCTCCTTGTGATTGTGGTTCTTCTTCGAGGAGGTGTAAAATAAGGCTGTGTTTTGTGATTTTACTTACAAACTTTCGAGCGTTACCTGTAATAGCTATCCTCGCAGGAGAATGGCAGAACGGGTGTCCAAGTACGAGGTCTCCATGTCACAGGAATATCAGGACGTTAAAACGGGAACTACCACTGTTGGTATAGTTTTCCACGGTGGTGTTGTCCTTGCAACCGAACGGCGTGCCACCATGGGCACCCTCATCGCCAGCAAAAAAGCAAAAAAAGTACACAGCATCACACATCATATCGGTATGACGATTGCTGGAGGAGTTGGTGATGCCCAACAACTTGTTCGAATCATCAATGTTGAGTGCAATCTCTATCAGATCCGCCGTGGAAAGGAGATTAGTGTTGGTGCGACAGCGACTATTCTGTCGAATTATTTGAATCAGAATCGATTCTCCCCTTATTATGTCCAGCTCCTCGTAGGGGGTGTTGATGCGAACGGTGCCTCCATCTATTCAGTGGATGCAGCTGGTGGTGCAACGCTTGAAGTGAACTTTGTTTCGACTGGTTCTGGTTCTCTCACAGCCTACGGTGTTCTCGAGGATAGATTCAAACCGAATATGGACGAGACTGAAGCTGTCGATCTCGCGGTTAGAGCGCTTCGTGCGGCAATGCAACGCGATGCAGCGTCTGGCGAGGGATACAATGTAGTGGTCATAACTCGGGACAAATTTGAACACGTCCCGGAAGCAAAAATTGCAGGGATGCTTCCGGCATCTTCCGCATCCTTCTGATTTTTACACTTTTTTGGAAACGATTTTTATGCAGGTTGAAGACAGACTCAAAGAATTGAAAGATACTATAAACCGAAAGATACCTCGCGGTGTTACCGTAACCGATGTTGAATATGAAGGCCCTGAGATGGTGATTTACACCGACGATCCAAAACGATTTGCCGAGGAACAGGATTTGATCCGAACACTTGCCCGTGATTTGCGCAAAAGGATTGTAGTGCGACCAAACATTCTCGGAGACACGGAACAAGCGTACGATATGATTAAGAGTGTTGTTCCAGAGAGTGCGGGGATTACGGATATTTTTTTCGACACTGATACGGGTGAAGTTTTGATTGAGGCAGAGAAGCCAGGCATTGTCATCGGCAAGAACGGTTCAACGCTCCGCGATATTACGATGAAAATTGGCTGGACACCGAAAGTCGCGCGGACTCCACCAATTCCATCAGTGACGATCAAACAAGTGCGTCAGTTTTTGCGCGAAACCCGAGACGAACGTAAGGAATTTCTGCGCAAATGTGGTCGCCGCATTCACCGTGATTCGATGTACTCGGGACGCGACAAGGAGCAGTGGTTGCGTCTTACAACACTTGGTTGCTGTCGTCAGGTGGGCAGGGCAGCATTCTTGCTTTCTACGCCGGAAAGCAAGGTTTTAATTGATTGTGGTGAGTCACCAGGTGCTACTGGCAGCGCGTCTTCACCGTTTCTGAACGTTCCGGAGATTTTTCCGTTCACGTCTCTCGATGCGGTTGTTTTAACACACGCTCATCTGGATCACTCTGCATACATACCACTGCTTTACCGTTATGGTTATGACGGCCCGGTGTACACAACACCCGCAACTCGCGACACTGCAACGATGTTACAGCTGGATTATCTTGATGTGAACAACAAGGAGGATAAAATTCCTCCGTATTCGTCAAATGAAATTCGCGAGTTTGTCAAACACACTATTGCACTTGGTTACGGTGATGTGACGGACATCGCACCTGATCTGAAGTTGACGCTGCACAATGCTGGACATATTCTTGGTTCGGCCATTGTCCACTTCAATGTAGGGAATGGTCTCTACAATATTGCGTTCACTGGTGATTTCTTCTATAGCAAGAGCAGGTTGTTTAACCCGACAGTTTCACAATTTCCACGTCTTGAGGCGCTTGTTATGGAGAGTACCTATGGAGGTTCTGAGGATTTTTCCCCGTCAAGGAAGTGTGCCGAGGATCATCTCTACGAGGTAATCAATACAACCATTGGTCGCGGTGGCAAAGTACTGATCCCGGCATTTGCCGTCGGACGATCACAGGAACTGATGCTTGCTCTCGAAGAAGGATTCAGAAACAAGCGTATTCCTCGGTGCAAGATTTACCTTGATGGGATGATTAAAGAAGCAACTGCTCTGCATACGGCGTATCCTGAATATTTGAACAATGATCTCCGAAATCTGATCTTCCGTGACAATTACAACCCATTTCTCGCCGAATGCTTTGAACAGGTGGATTCACATGAGAAACGCCAACAAGTTATTTTTTCAGAGGACCCGTGTGTGATTGTTTCGACGAGTGGTATGCTGAATGGTGGTCCGGTCATTGAATATCTCGGAAATCTTGCGGAATCTGAGAAAAATATTCTTATTTTCGTTGGATATCAGGCTGAGGGAACTTATGGTCGCCGTATTCAGAAAGGATGGCGTGAGGTGCCGGTGGGCAAGAAGGATAGCATCATCATCAACATGGAAGTCCAGACGGTGGAAGGTTTCTCTGGTCACTCAGATCGTCATCAGTTGATGAACTATGTGCAGTCTCTCCAACCGAAGCCAGAACGGGTGTTTACGATCCACGGCGAGGAGTCAAAGACTATTGATCTGGCAAGTTCGATCTATAAAAAATGTCATATCCAGACGGTTGCACCTCAAAATCTTGAGACCTATCGACTGGTTTAATTCTTTTTTCTATTATCTAATATCATAAGCATATATTTATCTACTGATCAAATAGATCTTAGGTCTTGAACATCGATTTTTTGGATTAACAGGAGTGTGTATCATCAATTGTGCTGATTATGGCTTTGATGTCTCGAATTACATATCGATTCACATTGATGAGGATCGGCTCATTCAAGTTGTTTTATGATGAGTTTTTTGAAGTTTTATTTATTTTAGTGAGATGTGCATTGTAAATTTTGTACAAAGCGTCATTTACGCAATTTGATACAAATTCTATCCCCATCTTCAAGAGTGAATAGATCCCGTCTCGATTTTAAAATCGTGATAAAGTCTCTGATATACACGATCACGATTATGGCAGCTGCAAGAAAACTATAATCTATTCTCTCACTTGCAATTTGCATACATTTTACACACTGCATAAATTTCACTGCATTAAACAAAAGATCATCCACACTTCTTTCTAATTTACTCTTGATATATGTCGTTACATTACTTTTGACAGATTTTTTGCCGTAATTGTGTTTATTGATGAGTGTTCTATTCTTTTTTGGACAGTGAATTTGTCTCTGTACGAGGTCAGGGATCAGTATCTTTTTCAACGATATTGACATTCTCTCATTTGAAATGAAAATTGATTTTTTTGCAATTGTGATGCATATTTATACTCTCCCCAATACTAAATCAGGGGTAGTTAGGTGTGTATCTAGTTTTGCATAACATCAAGTATATTGATGATATGATATCACATTATCATGTATTCTTTAAGAATGATTCAAGTGTGATGCTTCGGAACAGATAAATAGAGAGGCTGTTTTAGATGTACGAACTGTTCAGATAAAAAGATCGGAATCTACCTCTGGAAAACAAAACCAAAGTTCCTTCCATTGGAAAAATCGGCTACATTATATTACCACATCCTGCTATAGTTATACTGAATACAGATACGGAGGCAGTCATAATGGGATCGCAGTGGACAAAAGATAATATATACAGAAAATCCGTGCGCGAGGGATATCGTGCTCGTTCCGCCTACAAACTCATCGATATTAACCAACGATTCAACGTAATCAGGAAAACTGACAACGTTATTGACCTTGGTGCAGCCCCCGGAAGCTGGTTACAGGCTCTCCGCACTATGACCAATGGTCAGTTGCTTGGCGTAGATCTTAACTCCATTGTCCCCATGGAAAACGTTATTACCCTAACGGGTGATTTCACCAGTCCGGAAATTCAGAAAAAAATCCGCGAACTCATGCCGCTCGTCAACGTCGTCGTTTGCGACGCGGCTCCCCACCTCTCCGGTACCAAGGCATATGATCAGGCGCGTATCGTGGCACTTAACGAGGATGCCCTGCGATTTGCCGAAAAATTCCTGAAACAGGGTGGGAATTTTGTCATGAAATCATTTCAGGGAACCGACTTTAATGAACTGTTTGAACTTGTTAAAGAACGTTTTTATTCTGTCAGAGATATTCGATCTACGGCTACCCGAAGAGGAAGCACTGAGTGTTATATTGTTGCAAAAAATTTTATTGGAGATTTTGATGACGATCGGAAAAAATCCAATGAACGAAATTTTCATTGATCTCTATGATAGATCCATCGCTAATTTGGGGATTTTCTGACTGTTGCTTCTAATTTTTTGTACGTCTTTGTCATAACGAAGAAAAAGATCAATGGTTATATGGCAAACGACAGTTTTACTCTGGAGACACAAGAGGAGATTTTCGAACTGATCAGCGTCTTTACAGAGTATTACGTTACTATCATTGAGCTCATCTGTGGTATATGACCGTCCAAATCGGAGTTATTAGACATCATCTATTTTATTCTCTCGTGTATTGTATCTCGATCATCATTAATGGATTGTTATTTGGAAAGATGACAAAAATAATCTCAGGTCTGTTATTCTTTTTCGCATAAATATCTGTTTTGATATCATGCGTCGTGATCGATATCTGAAGATCACTGAACGTGATTGGTGCTGATCTGATCTCAGTTAAACTTAAAATGGTTATTTTCGAAAAAATCAACGACAATGATCGATGAATTTTTGTTTGTATTTGTGAATGCAAAGATACCATCCATCAGATCATTATGTTTATGGGTGCAGATGACTGGATCGATTAGATAGTTCACGTTGAAAATGTCATTCGTGGGAATGTTGGTCTTGCTGAGGATCATAATTTGGCAAAAATGCTGAAAAATTTTCCCATCGCACAGATTCGATCCTGATAAAAACAGTTAGGAATTTATCTGTCAGAAAAATCAAAAAAACAGGTTGTTTAAAAAAAATCCAATGTCGCTTGTGTGGGTGTTTTTTTCTTTTCTTCCTGCGATGGCATAAGGGTCTCTGTGGCAGATTTTGTTGCATGTTCTGGTTGCGAGATCAGTGGTGCGAGAGAGGGGTTTTTTTGGTAGATTTTTTCGAGTTTTGTTGCATGTTCTTCTCCAATTTTTTGTGTGATGGCATGTTTCTTGGAGGGGATCTTTTTCATTTTGATCTCTTTTTCTTTGGTGATCATTTGGGCTTCTTTGAAGATTGCAACAGCTTTGATTTTGTCGTGTAGAAGGATAGTGAGTTGATCGACGTCCAGATCGTGACGTTCGCAGAATATGTGAGGGACGTCTGCGGCGAAGCGTGAAAAGAGATCAAGATAGATTTTTTGTATCTGGTTGTCGGGGATATTGTAGTCTTCTCCAAGTCTTGCAACAAGTGTTCTGCGCGCGTTCTTCTGTTTTTTTGCAGTGCCCATGCGCCTCCATCGTGTAGGTGGCATAATTTTGTGGTGAAATCTCGCTCCAACAAACTCTTTAGCAACACCAGAGGTCATCATGGAGGTTGCATAACGCCAGAGAGCGTAGTACTGGCGCCGCATGGTTCTGCCGAGATAGACGTCAGCACGAGAGAGTGCGGTGTATGCCCCTCTCCGTTGGTTTTGGTTTGTGATAGTCGATGCAAATTCTTCGATCCACTGCATGACGGTGTCTGGTTTTTCCTCGCATTCGTGAGAATATTTTTGGATTTTTTTTTCAGATGCTCCAGCATAAACACCTGCGACAAGGTCGAAGATGCTTGCTCGTTCATCCTTCTGCGAGATATTGATGTCATTTGAGACAATTGAGGTCTTGCCGGTTGTGGATGCGAATAGCATGTTGACAGCAGATCGCATGTCACCCGCTGCGCCTTCGGCGATGGTGTTCAGAGCGTCGTCGTCGCAGGAAATCCGTTCTGTGGAGCAGATCTCACGCATGTGTTTTACGAGAGTTGATATGGCGATGTCACGGAACGTGATGTGATCGCAGAGTTTTCGGATGGAGTGAGATACTCCATATGCGTCATTTGCGATGAGGATGATCGGTTGACGAGTCTCTTTGAGTATTTCGGCGATGGCTCGAGCTCCCCCGCGATCGGCGTTTCCTTCGAGGTTGTCGACTTCATCTATGATGATAAGTTTGTGTTCGATTCCAAACAGGCTGGTTGTGGTCGCGGAATTTCCGATGACGCGTTCGATGATGGTTTTGGTACGTGCGTCACTTGCATTGAGTTCGATGACTTCCCAGTTCATGTCGTTGGCAAGGGCAAGGGCCGCTGATGTTTTGCCGATGCCTGGTTTTCCAGTGATGAGAAGGGGATGTGAGTCCTGTGTCAAGTTTTGTGCCCAATCTCTCATCTGTCTGACAGCGGCGTCGTTGCCGAGGATGTCTGTGAGATGTTTGGGTCGATATCGTTCTGCCCAGTCCATGATTGTTGATTCATTCTTGGATGTGGGAAGTGATAAACGTGAATGAATAGAGTTTTTTTCATCTGTATCGTTTTCGAGTGTGAGGGTGAACGAATTTTTTGGAAAAGATGAGTGATACTACGAAAAATTTTATCTATAATTTTATTTAACTCATACTCTCTCTCTTAAAAATTGTTTTTTAAAATAAATAATTATTTTTCAGGATACATTCCTGAATTTTGATCCAAAATGCTTTTTTCGTCTTTTTAACTTCGTTATATCAGAGTCTTGGATCCTCAATTGTAGCATATTTTGGTCTGAATTGTTTGTATATCCAAAATCATCCCATCACTTTTCTGTTCGCCAGCGGGTGTTCTACCCCTGCAAGTACATGGTTAATTCCCTCTTTCGAGAATATCTCTTGAATGCGTGGTTTATATTTTAAATGTAGTCATGTTTTTCCTTCAGAAGAACGCGAATATGTTCTCAAATAACTATCACAAGGTGAAAACAAAGATATCCGTGCTGCCATGCAACAAACGAAGTTCCAAAGAAGAGATAAATAGGGGGTGAAAATCTAAACGCTTTGGAATAAGGTATAAACCAGTTTTACGATAATTTCGAATAGTTGGCGAACATGTTCACTCGCAATAGGATACGTTATCGCAACATGAACAACAGAGAAGTGTCAACCAACCATCAGAAGATGACTTGGATGATCTCATTTCGATTCAGAACAACGTGATCTCGTTTGTCAGAGGATTACAGAAAACTAATGAACATCTTTGTGACACCAAAATATCAAAAAACCACGCTCCACAACAATTAATCTCCATCTTTCCCATAAAATAATACATGCTAAACAAATACAAGGGATGCCTCCTCGGAGCAGTACTTGGCGACGCTATTGGTATGCCTGGAGAGACCACCGCGAGCCGGTTCATCGGGATCACCCTTGGATTCAAACGTGCATACAAAGGCCACCCAAACCACAATCTACTTCCTGGCCAGTACACCGATGATTCCCAGCTCATACTCATTGCCTCTCGCCTCCTTGCTGAAACAAATTGGGATGTTGAAATCTACGCAAAAGAACTTCTCCGCACCCACAATCTCAACAAATTTCGCTATCCCGATGGAACCACATACGCCGCGTGCGAACGCATGAAAACGACCGATGATCTCATCGGGTCCGGCATATACTCCGATAGTGCTGGATGCATCTCACTTGCAGTTCCCTTCGCCCTCGCTTACAAAGATCGCAAAGAAATGGCACCTAAACTGCTCGAAGCATGCAACATCACACACACTCATCCCGGTGTTTACACCGCAACGCTCGGTTTTGCTCTTCTGCTCAATACTCTCATCGAAACAGGAAACACCGTCGCCGCATATCAAGTTCTCCTCACCGCCGCACAGAACATGGATCAGGATCTGAACATACGACTTATCAACGCCATTCGCATCGAAAAAACAGGCATGGAGATCGACGATGCCATCGCAACAATCGGCAACTCCTCCTCCGTTTATCATGTCCTCCCTCTCGCAATATTCCTCTGCAAACGCTATGATTCTCCTGCTGAGCTCCTCGCCTATGCATCAGCCTGTGGTGGCAATGCCGATACTCTCACCCTTCTCTGTGGAGCATTTATCGGTGCTCGCTACGGAATCACCTCACTCCCACAAAAACTCATCATCCTGCTTGAACGAGAAGGTGAATTTGAAAATCTTGCAGAAAAGCTCTTTAAATCTAAAAAACTTGAACAATTCATTCCTGATAAAATCACTGATATCAAATAATAGGAGGAATCAAAAAACTTTATTGATTTCGATTGCACAAATTCTGACGTTAGTGATGTCGAAGAATATTTCACACTCTTTACCATCCATACACACCATAGCAATGTAGTGTGTACTCCCATTTCGCAGGCATGGTATCGAAACTGTTGATCTCATCGCAGACTATCCACTCTCGCAGGATATTTACGAGAAAAATTACGATGTCAAACGCACCACTCTTATTTCAAAGCCCTATACGGCATTCCAAAGCATCATCGTAAACGGAAAATGTGCGCCGCGACACTAGATCTCACGATTATCGGGATTTGTACTGGTTTTGGAATGATTACACCAAATGTAGGCGTGATGTTTTTCGTGTACACCAACGCAGAAACCTCAGTTAAACGTCTCCACGATGTTCTGAATATCACAACACAGTGGGATCTGAACAGTATGATCATGGATGACTACGAAAACACCCTCCTCTTTTTGCACTGGGACCATGAAGATGGTAATGATAGGGAATTGCGAAGATGTGACCGATCTCGTATTTATCGGAGCGATTCGCGAGATCAATTCGAAACATCTGGTTATATATCTGGATACGAGGTACATTCTGGTTGTCTCGTCGTTGGCAATTGATTGGAAAGGAAACGATTCGAATATTTGTGCTGATACTATGGCAGAAATAATTGCGACGGTGTTGGATATTTTCAGGCTGATTTCGTTGATAGATGTTGGCGATTTGATAGATAAGGAACGGGTGCAGATGTTTTATCGATCGATGCTAAAAAATGTGGGGATGTACCGATGGAGAACAGATCTATCCCAGATGGGATAATCTTGAAGTGTGAGATGAGTGTGAATGCAGAACACAGTCCTTACAGTGACGGCGTCGGAACGATGAACACAACATCTATGACTAATTTCTAATTTTTTTTTTGATTTTGCAAAACGAAAATGATTTATTTTTATGATTCGATATGTTCAGAAAAGGTGTTTTGTGGGAAATGTTTGTCCATTAACTCAAGAGAGATGTATGGGTAAAGAATGTAAGTTCTGGCGAGCAGATGCAAAGATCGATAAGAAGGCGGATACGTTTTATGAACTGGGAACGGGAGAGTGTTTATTTATTAAGGTGGCAAATCATTGGCTGGTGAAATAATTTTTTTTCTTTTTGTGCGTGATGTTTTTTCGAAATTTGTGATTTTTTCTGAAAAAGAGGATTGCAGGATGCGCACAGACTTCATGACAATTTTGAACCTGTTAACAGACATATTCACCCGCAATAAGATACGTTAACGCAATCAGAATGACAAGAGATGCTAATCAACAGTCAAAATGATGATTTGGATGATTTCATCTCGACTCAGAACAACGTGATATCGTTGATTAGAGGAGCGCAAAAGTCACCAATTCATTTCGTGGTACCACGAGACGTATCATTGACAAGTCTGCTAGTTGCATATGAACATTATCATCGATAGTTGTCATGAACTAGTTGCTGTGATCTTACTGAAAACAGTTGTAACAAATACAATTTTCCGTAGCATTTGTTGCCGAGGCCGCGGAAGGATCGCAGATCAACAGATATCCTATTGACGACTAACGATGTTCTCCTGCGTATTTGGTTAATCTGAGATTTGATCCCGTTCAGTTGCCGACGGTAATGTGTTCAAAAACAGAGACATCAGTATCGTTTAATGCATTTCCGCTGGTACTCATAATTGTGTTGGTTTGTTTGAGAGAATGACTTTGTAGTGGAGAATTGTGGTATTATCTGTAATAAATAATAATTAAGTATTTACAAACTTGCATTTTGAATAGGGGGATAGGGCGTGCACTATTGGCTGTAGTTCTACCGCCTGCAATCTTAAATTCAGTACTAGTGACTGGCAAAGCTCATTCAGGGGAAATGAGTAGCGTAAAATTGGTTCACTTTTTTGCAGTCAAAACCATCATCTGAAAAGTAAGATCATAATTGAACTTACCAGACTACTGATCTGTAACATCAGTAGCATTAATCATCTATTTTACAGGCGTGAGGATATATGTGATCCCATAGACGCCATTGATTAAAACAATCCTCTTCTACAATCAATGAACACTCAAAAGTCGGTACAACCAGATCGTAACGATGTAGCATATAATGCATTAGACTCCTAAACCGCGAAATTTTGAATTCTCTCAAACAAAATCGTCATCCGCATACCTATATCTTAGACGAAAAACACACCATATTACATGTACTGGTACGGATCGGGAATCAACGTCTCAGTAGACCCAACAGAGGTTGCGGCAAGACTTCGTGAGGCAAAAATCGATATGACGATCTATGTCCCCTGTGATTGGAAACATGCACAACAACTCGGTCTTGTAAGGAATCGGCAGGAATATCTTCAAGCAATTCGACAGGCAACAACTTACATTGCTGAAGAGGGAATTACCGCAGCGTCGCGAGAGAAAGATGTGGAGCTTCTACAGATGATTCGTACACTTGATGAGATGGACAAGGCGATCAATCTCCTTACTGAGCGACTGATTGACTGGTATATCTCAATCACACCGTCTTTTTCCCGCAAGTACCGCAGATCGGAAACAGGCGCTTCCCGACTCTTGCCAATGATCGGAAAGATGGAGAAGGATCCGATGAAAAAAATTGCCATGGAAATTTTGTCGATGTCCACAACACGAACTGATCTAATGAAAGAGGTTTCACGAAAGGCTGTCGTGGTTATTCCGAATATGAGTGCGCTGGTTGGTGGTTTGGTGGCAGCCCGTCTGGTGTCGCGGGTCGGAGGACTTGCAGTTGTTGCGAAGATGCCTGGTTCTTCAATTCAGGTTATCGGAGCGGAAGGGGCACTGTTTTCTCACATTCGAACGGGGACTCCATCACCGAAACACGGAATCATGTTTCAACACCGACGAGTGCATAACGCGCCCCGTGAGATTCGGGGAGCAGTAGCACGTGCACTTGCAGCGAAGCTAGCTATTGCAGCACGATTAGATTATTATCGAGGCGAGATTGACCCTGTATTCGTGGATGCGGCGAATGTACGGATTGATGGATTGATGGGTATGAAAACGAGGGAGAAGAAATGATTTCGGTGAACGGGACATTGGTGTCGGAAGGTGCTGGTGGGGTGTACGGAGAGCGGATGATTGGCAAGTACCGGGTGTGGGATCCGTATCGGAGTAAATTCGCGGCGCTGTGGTATCTAGATTCTTCGATAGATTTGCCTCCTGGTTCGGTGGTACTATACCTCGGTGCGGCGAACGGAACAACGGTTTCACACGTGGCGGATTATGCGGAGGTGGTGTATGCGGTGGAATTTGCGCCACACCCGATGCATGATTTGTTGATGGTTGCAAAGATGCGGAAAAATATTGTGCCTATTTATGGGAATGCGACGCAGCCACAGCGATATGCACCATTTCTTGAAACGGTGGATCTGGTATATCAGGATGTTGCACAACCGAATCAGGCGACAATTGCGATTCGACATCTTCCGTTTTTGCGATCAGGTGGGCGGTTAATTCTGATGTTGAAGACGCGAAGTGTGGATATCAGGAAAAGTCCGGAAGAGGTGTTTACAGATACGTGTATGGCGCTGGAAGAGGCGGGATTGTCGATGGTGAAGGTGGTGTGGCCTTTACCACATCATGTGGATCATGCGGCGATTGTGTGTGATCTAGTATAATTATATTTTGCATTTTTTAACATAGTACTGAGATGGCTGAGTGATGTCTTGCCTGTTGTCTATTCGGTTTTTACTGGGTATAACTTTGTTGATTGTCGTCTAGTTGCCGCTGTTGCTTTTGGATGTGATTGGTACAAACTGACAAATCACAAATTTAGTTTTTTGGTAATTGTTGGACTATTTTGCGGTATTTCTGGCACCATATTGCGATTCACGGAAAATGTTTGAGAAATTGAAGTGTACGAATTAGCATGTTTGCTTCATATTTGCTATTACTTTATTGATCATCGGATCGTATTTGAACAATGGTTTGTTCCTTTTTGAGATTCCTATTCGGTTTCACACGGCGTATTTCTGTGATTTTCTCGTATGTTCTGTGATGCTACGAGATAATTTAACTAAATCATTTCGTGATACCACATACCAATGCAACGACTTTCAATTCGTTACGTTAATTAATGTTTGATACATAGTTAATAAAGCAATAGCAATAGAGCCCGTTAGTGTAGTGGTCAATCATGGGGGACTCTGGATCCCTCGACAGCAGTTCGAATCTGCTACGGGCTACTTCTTTTACTGCTTTTTATATTGCTTTGCATCATAACATGTAGTATGAAAGTCATTCGTGCACCGAGTCTAGGGCGTGCTCATGAGCTTGTTGTTCGATATATTTTGCAAAACGGTCGTTTTTTGCGAACGGAGAACGGAGAGGATACGGTTGAAACAGACGAGGTATGTTTGCGTGTGGAAACTCCTTTTGAGCCATTGATGAGTTCAGAACATTCGCGATTTAAAGGATCATTTCTGGATTCGTATGCACATAATTTGTTATTCGGATCGAATGTTGTGTTTGATTATGATTATCACGAGAGATTGTTTAATTGGGGCTGCGGGTTGTCTGATACGAGGGGAGATATTCATTGCGATCAGGTGCGGTATATTATTGAGATGTTGAAAAAATCGCCAGAATCACGACGGGCGGTGGGGGTTACATGGTGTCCTCCGATTGATGGACAGATGGCAAATTGTCCATGTCTGCAGTTGATTCAATGTGTGGTACGTGGAGGGTGGCTGGATATGAAGGTGGTGTTTCGGAGCAATGACATGTTGTCTGCGGCAGGTGCGAATATGTTCGCGTTGGTGCGATTGCAGGAATTTGTGGCGAAGGAAGTGGGAGTCCAAGTGGGTGCATATACACATATTTCGTTGATACCACATATCTATTTTAAGCGGGATGCAGCGGATATTCTTCCGTTTTGCCAGAAAGGAATGATATTTACACCGA
>JAIRRQ010000104.1 GCA_031255895.1 Methanocalculaceae archaeon | reverse complement strand
AGGTATTTATGGATGTGGACCATCACAGACTAAGTGGGCTCGGAGGGACGGCGCTTGCACACATTTCCAAGGCAATCATCCGAGTGGAGAAGCGCGAAGGATTCCGGCGCGCGGTGGTGGCAAAACATCGATCACGACCAGAAGGGATCTCTTGGGATTTTGTGATTACGAACGAGGGGGTCGCGAATAGATAACATCCGTCTCGTTTTCAGATTTTGCACAATTACTCAGAGAGTTCAAAACAGAATAATTAAACTGTATTTTTCCGGTGGCACAGCAAAAAATCAAACGGGAGATCGAACACGAAATTATCAATGAATTGAACATTACCAGCGATGGAGACAAGATTTGAGATATGTGAAAAATCGTGAAAGCAAGGACCTGAACATCTTCATGGTTGATGTCCTGACCGCTGAATGATCTCATTTATTTGCTACTGATACCACAGTCATAGTTCCGATTAGTGCTCATCATACTGTGCATGGGGCACTTACTGAAAATCTGCATCATGATTATGTAGCCGATTACCAAACATTCACATCTCTTCGATGGAGAATGGATCGGATCTGCACGAAAACGGTTTCCAGAAAATGGCAGGAAGTACCACGGAATGAACCTGCAAATGTTTCCGGTAACAATATAATATTCACCGAATCCATGAAGCAAATCACCTCGATCATCCTGGTTGCATTCGACAGTCTGTATCTCAACAAAATCTATGCAGAATTTATCATTCCCTATACAAAACTCGATACAAAAAAAATATCCCCAGGTTGGCGGTGGCATTCACGACCACCCGGACAACCACATACGGGAAGTGCTACAACGATTGGGGCATGTGGCTGACGCATTCATTGTCGATGCCTCTGTTAAAAAGATACAAATATCCATGTGAAATCCTCCAATTTGAAAAACAACATAGACTGTTTGATGCGGAAGCAAACATGTATCTATTCCGTGAGACAGCGAAATTATTCGATCGATACAAAAAAATCCAATGAAATTTTTTTGTGAGCTCACTTAGTTGAGTCCGCAAATCTCTTATAGAATAGACGCAGAAAAACCTATTAATTAATTTACAGGGATATTGAGCTCATGGATACCAGAATGAAATTTTTAGAACACGAACTTGCCGAGCAGGAGCGTGAAATGATTGTTAAACACGAAATAGGTGCGAATGCTATATCAATTCCCATAAAATCCGAAACAACCCATGTTCTTGAGCGAAAAATCCGTGAGCTTGAGGCGATGGTGAAAGGTCTCACGGAGGAAATGCTGGATCTCAAGTCCGTGACTCGCAAACTTGCGATGCAACTTGAAGATCTGTGTGGTTGTCAGTCAAAAATTCATGAAGAGTCAAAATTTTTCCAAAAAAAATCAGAATTCACTCCTGAAACAAATAGCCAGATACAGGAGAGCATCCAACGCTCAATGCCGGTTCATGCAGTCCCTAGCAGACATCACATGGCGAATGAATCAATTCTTACTCGGAGATCACATACGACATCAACAGATCACATGCGCGCGGAGACATCCAACCACACAATTTCATCATCTGCATCCGAGTCAGTTCCCGCATCCAAGTCTGAGATTCAGGTCGAACATCTGAAAGCTGGAGAATATCAGTACGTAATGCAACCAGACGGCACGATTCAGAAGCGCAAGAAGACAACGGATCACAGTGTCATAATCGCCGAAACAGGATACAATCAAGGTCACACGTCCCGTTCCATGACAATTAGTTCGAATTCTAATGCGGTCATCGAAGCTGCAGAAGATGACATCGTAATGGACGATTCCAAAGAACACCGTTAACTTCGGGAGAACACGTGCATATTGTTCAGGTTGACATTGATAATTTCAAGTCTTTTTCCCGAAAGACGAAAATTCCTTTTTATAAGGGATTCACAGCAATTTCGGGTCCAAACGGCTCAGGAAAAAGCAATATTATCGATTCCATACTCTTCGTGTTATCCCTTTCAAGCGCACGTTCTCTTCGCGCGGAAAAATTGACAGATCTTATCAATAATATCTCTGGCAAACACACCGCAGAAGTCACGCTGACATTTTCTGATGAGACAAAAATACGCAGGAGAGTCAAACGGACGAAAAACGGATATTACAGCTACTATTATCTGAACGAACGGCTCTGTACCCAGATGGATGTTCTCGCTTATCTTTCCAAATATGGCATCAAACCACACGGATACAATGTGGTGATGCAGGGTGATGTGACCCGCATTATGGAAATGAGCGATCTTGACAGGCGGAGGATGATCGACGAAATTGCAGGTGTCGCCGAGTTCGATGCAAAGAAAGAACAGGCATTTATCGAACTCGAACAGGTACGGGCAAGAATTGAGCGTGAAGAACTGCTTTTGGTAGATCTTGCGGTTCGAATTGAAGAGCTGAAGTATGATCGTGAGGGAGCAATCAAATATCAAAAATTGCAGGGAGAATTGGATCATTTCCGTGCAGCACGACAACTCACTCAGCTGAGGGAACTTAAACGCGAACTCTCCATGATTGCTCTCGCAAAGGCAGATCAGGAGACCGAACTGTCGCGCATCAATGACTCAGTTGCCTTGGAAATGCATGAACGTGAGTGCAAATTAGAGGATATCAAGGATATTGATCGGAGAATTTCGGAGAAAAGCGGAGCCGAGTATATCAAGTTCCTGGCGGAGATTGAGACGGAACGCGGTAATATTCGCGTTGCCGAACAAACGATCAGCCGCCTGAAGATAGAAAAAGACACGAATCTCAGTTTCACGAATGATATTTTCATTGATATGAAAAAATTCGAGAACTCTATTGCAGACAAGAACAAGGCCATCCATAAGCTTCAGATTGATCGGGCGAATCTCGCAATGGAGTATGAATCGCAGACGAAGGTACTTGATCATGTTCAGAAGCTGATGGACAAGAAAAGCAAAGATTCTGAAGGTGCCCAGGCGGAACTCATCGCTCTCATGGAACATATTGATGAGAGAAAAGCGGAACGATCAACTATTCTTTCCGAACGAGATGGTATTATCGAGCGAAGTCGCATTCGCGCCAAGGAATCCGAACGGATGAAACGCCAACAGGACCTGCTGGCAGAAGAACGTGCCAAGAAACAAGCGGAGATTGGTGCTCTGGAAAAAGAACTTTTTGAGATGCGAGAGAAGAAGTCGATGATCGACATAAAAATCGACGAGGCTGAACGATCGACGATGTCATGCCACCGATCGCTTGAGCTTATTCGTGAGGAAATCGGTCATCTGACACAGAAAATGATGCGATTTGAGGCACAACAACAAGTTTCATCTGGATCAAACCGAGCAATTTCTGCGGTTTTGGGGATGGATGGGGTGTTCGGTACGGTTGCACGACTCGGGAAAGTGCCGTCCGAGTATACGACAGCACTGAATATTGCGGCAGGTGGTCGTTTGCAGAACATAGTCGTAGATACAGATCAAACTGCATCTGATGCTATTCGATATCTGAAGGAGAAGCGACTTGGACGAATAACATTTTTGCCATTGAATAAAATTAAGCCTGCAGCACCGTTGCCACCAATTACGGGAAACGGTGTGATCGACTATGCGCTGAATCTCGTGGAATTTGACGAGGAGTTTCGCAATGCATTTGATCTGGTATTTGGTCAGACGATAGTGGTTGAAACACTGGAAACCGGCCGACGATTGATGGGGAGATTCCGAATGGTAACGGTGGATGGAGAACTTCTGGAGAGAGGTGGCGCGATGACAGGTGGTTCTATCCGAAAAGATATCTCAGGGTTTGATGCGGCAGTTGACAAAGAATCGGCACGAATTGCAACGAAACTTTCGGAATTGAAGAGGGAGGAGAGTGAGTTGATTGCGATTGAATTGCGAAACAAGGCTGCTGTGAACGATATGCGCGCTGAAAAAATCGAGCTTGATACAGCGATCGCGAAATTTGAGCTGACAATTGCGGAGCATAATCGACGTCTTGATGTGATTGTTGATGAAAATATGTCGATTGCCGAATCACTCTCTGAGATGGAACATGATGCACAGGAGATTTCAGTAAAGGTTGAGAAGCTTGAAATCAGACAGGATGAGCTGATGGATATCATATTGGAGATAAACTCACGAATTGCGGATATTCGAAGTGTTCTGGATGAATCAGAGTTCACACTTCTGACAGAGAAGTTACAGAGGGCTCGCCGTGATGTCGATGATGTCAAACGTCGTCTTGATGTGAAGGTAGCGGATCTTGCAGATGTGAACCGCGAACGTCAGTATTTCAAAAAACGTCTAGAGGAGAAGATTGCTGAAAAAGAATCCCTTTCAGCGAAAAATGGAAGGCTGGATGAGGAGATTGCAGAGTGCAATCAACAGATAACTGATGCAACTGCGGAGATTAACACTCTTGAAAAACGACAAAAATCAATTACGGGTGAACTAGATATTCTGCGCAGCGAACGAACAACGATACAGGAACGCGTGGATGAATCACAGACGCGGTTGATCTCTCTTGCGTCGATGATTGAACGGCATCGTGTACAAATCACGGCTTTGGATGAAAAAACAACTGCAATTGTTGCGAAAATTGAGGAAATTCGCGGTAATGTTACAGATGGGATTGAATGTACGCTGTCGGCAGATGAGATTGAGGAAGGCATTACAACGACGGAGCGCGCAATTCGGAAGCTCGGTGCAGTGAATATGTTGGCGATCGAGCAGTACGACGAGGCAATTGCAAAGTATGATGAGCGAATCACTCGCAAAAACGTGCTTTCCCGTGAACGCGAGGCACTGCTTGAGCGAATTGAGAGTTTTGCACAGATGAAATTTGATGCGTTTATGGAGGCGTACACCAAGATTAATACAAATTTTCAGGAAATCTTTGCACGACTAACAATGGGATCAGGCCATTTAGTACTGGATGATCCAGAGGATCCGTTCCTAGGGGGCATGACATTCGAGGTGAGACCACGCGATAAGGAGGTACACCGGTTGAATATGATGTCAGGTGGTGAGAAATCATTGACAACACTATCGTTTATTTTTGCGATTCAAAGGTATATACCTGCCCCATTCTATGCGTTTGATGAGGTAGATATGTCACTTGACGGGACGAATGTGGAACGCATTTCACAGATGGTAAGGGAGTTGTGTTCTTCGAGTCAGTTTGTAATTGTATCGCTTCGTAAACCAATGATTGAAGCAGCGGATCGAATTATGGGAGTGACGATCCGACCGGATAAGAGTACTCTTGTCACAGGTGTGAAAACGAATGTCTGAAGAACCTATCGAAATTTTAGCACAGATGGCGGAACGCGGAGAAATTGATCCGTGGAATATTGATCTTGTTGAGGTGACGGATCGATTCCTTGCTGAGCTGGAACGATGTCATGAACTGGATCTTCGTGTTTCAGGGCGAACACTGTTTTATTCCTCGGTGCTTCTGCGAATGAAATCAGAGTGTCTGGATGCATTGCAGGAGGGAGAGGAGGAGGAAGGACTTCCAGATGAGGACACACTTGCGAAGAGCGCAGATCCATTTGAGGAAAATGCGCTTAATGCGCGCGCTTTCGGTTCAATAGAGATGTTAGAGCATGAGATTGAACGCCGAATTAAGCATAAGAATGTGCGCAAGAGACCAGTCACATTGTATGAGCTAATTACACAGTTGAAGTTGGCGGAAACTGTGGAACGACGCCGTCAACGGCGGAGGCTTGTGGACGCTGAAAATGAGACGTTTTCGGAACCGGATGCGGTGGATGTGGTGAGTATTGCACACGATGAGGCATACGATGCGATGGCGCAACAGATTTATGCGATTGTCTGCGCTCATCCTGATGCGCGAGATCCTGGTGTTTCGCTGTACGAGCTTGTATCTGCACTGCACTGGCCACTGTATCAGATATATATTCCATGCCTGTTCCTGATGCTGGATGGTCTGGT
>JAIRRQ010000102.1 GCA_031255895.1 Methanocalculaceae archaeon | reverse complement strand
GGTAGCGTCAGAAGACGCGGATCAATATATTTCTTCTGAAGAATCGAAAATTCACTTGCGATACTCACAAACAAATCTGGATCAAGTGAGTACAGAACTATCTGTGCCAATGGCCCTGAAGGCGACACCGCATTGACCTCAATCGGAAGAGTAATCTCTCGACCGATATCATCAACAAAGATTCGCATCTCCTCTGCAGTCGTTGCACCTGAAGATACAGCAACAGTGAGAAGAACGAGAACTATGAAGATTTTTCCACAAATTTTCATTCAGACACCTCCCAAGAACGGGAATTTCAAATTACAATCTCGCAGGACTGTTCCGCCCCTCCCACTTGGGAGTAGCTACAGACACTATTTTAGTAGGTATTCTATAAAATATGATAACCGATCAAAAGAGATAAATAAATTGCAATAACTTAATAAATTCATCCACAGTCTCGAAGAAAAAAACGGATGTGGTCCAAATGGACCAACAACACTTAAATCAGAGGTCATACAGTTCATTCGTTCAGCGTGGAATAAATCCTGCAATAAACAACAATGGCACAGTAATTGTAGCCAAAAGTGTAGTAACAAGTATGATTTCTGCAGCTATTTCTGGATGGGCATTATATTTGTCTGCAATAATGACGGTCTGAACTGCCGCAGGCATTCCTGCAATAATTACAGGAATTGCAAAAATCATATTCATATCAGGTATATCAGACGGGAGTACAAACTTGAGGACGGTGAACACAAGCAAAGGCAGAACAAATAGTCGGACTGCCGCAATCAGATAATGGCGATAATTTCGGAAAAGGGCTGAAAAATCAACCTCAAACAAAAATCCTCCTGTTGCAATAAGTGCAAGAGGCGTTGCCAGATCTCCAAGAAGTCCCAATGTATCATTGAAGGGTTGAGGAATTGGAATTGAGGCAAAATACAGAAATAAACCGATCAAAGTAGCAATAAATGCGAAATTTAATAAAATCTTCGGATCAAATTTGAAAGAATTTGCATTTCGTTCTAAAGAAGAGGTCATAAGCCAGATTCCTAGTGAAAACGTCAGCAAGAAATACGGCAAATTGAAAATTGCTGCGTAAAGGATGCCATCCATTCCGAATATCATTTTGATGATGGGGAATGCAAAGAAGACGGCCGAGGGAAAGACCAAAATGAAACGATAAACCCCGATTTCGTTTGATTTTGAACAAATCAAACGTGGAACAACGAGAGCCACAATTGTGGAAATTACGTAATATAACCCAGATGCTATCAAGAGAAGAAGAACAATCCCCATGCTATCGGAATTGAAAGATCTACACGTGGACGAAACAAGAATCAACGCTGGAAGGGCAACGTATAATACAAATTTCGAGATGCATCCAACAGAATCTTTGCTTAATATATCATATTTTCTCGCAAAATAACCAACGCCTATGATAAGAAGCAGGATCAGAACCTTCATCACTATCTCACTAAATTCCATAGAATAATCCATACAATAAAAAATCATCTGCAGAATACTGAATACTTTTGTATAGAGAATAGAGATAGAATATATATGACAATAGATTACTAGTACCAAAATACTTCAACAAATTGCTTCGAAATAAACACGATATTTTGGAAATGATATCATTGACATATGACAACTCCATCAAACATCACATAAAGAAATAACAGTTATTCGTGTTTCCCAACACCTCCATCAATTGGAATACAAAGTTTATGTCGGCGGGAACCATACTGATAATCTTCGATATGAACATCCACACCATACACATCTTTGATCAGTTGTGCATTCAGAACTTCCTCCGGTGTACCATCCGCAATCACGCGACCGCCAGAGATCATCAGTGTTCGGTTCGCATACAGAAAGGCATGATCCGGATTGTGAGTCGAAAGAATAATGCTGTACCCCTCTCCAGCAAGATCAGAAATTCGGCACATAACTCGAAATTGATTGCCATAATCCAGATTTGCAGTTGGTTCGTCCATGATCAGAATTTTTGCCTTCTGGACAAGTGCCCTGGCAATTAGGGCAAGTTGTCGCTCACCTCCGCTAATCTCCCCATATCCCGCATTTTGCAGATGCGCTATTCCGAGATTTTCCATCGCAGCATAAGCTTCATCGATGTGTCTCTGATTCGGGGATGCAAGTAAACTCACTTGGTTGGTCAAGCCCATTAAAACTACATCAAAAACGGTGTAGTTAAACACAGGATACGTTGATTGCGGAATGTATGCGATGTACTTTGCAATCTTCTTGTGATCCATCGTTCGAATATCTCTGCCATTCAAACGAATATTACCCTGATAATGTGGTAAAAACCCAAGAATGCATCGAAACATCGTACTTTTTCCAACCCCATTCGGTCCAAGAACCGCCAGCAGATCCCCTTCTTTGACTGAAAAAGAAACATCGTCCAAAATCAAACGAGAATTCCTCGCATACGAAAAATATAAAGATGAAACGTCAAGGCTCATGATCGCTTGCCCCCCATCATCAAAAGATATGCAAAAATAGGTGCACCTACGAACGCCGTAAGAATACCCAACGGGACTTCAGTGGTTGCAATGGTGCGAGAAAAGTCATCCACCAGCAGCAAAAATCCCGCCCCCATAATAGCAGCTGCAGGAATAATTCTCCGATAGTCGTATCCAAATATCATACGGCAAAAATGCGGAATAACAAGACCTATCCAGCCGATAATACCTGATATAGAAACTGCAACTGCCGTTACCAACGTTGCGCAAATGATAACAATGAGTCGCAGAAGATTCGTGTTGACACCCATACTCCGTGCCTCATCCTCATCAAGCGTGAGGACGTTCATTCTCCAGCGAAGTAGATACAAGGGAACAAAACCTATAACGATAACAATTCCCGCAAAGATCACGTCATCCACGGTGGCACCAGCAAGACTTCCCATCAACCAATAGGTAATTGCCGGAAGTTGATCGTCCGTGTCAGCAACGAGTTTGATATAAGAAGTTGTTGCACTGAAAAGACTTCCGATCAGAATTCCGGAGAGTACCATACTCAGGGTTGCAGATCCGCGGGTGAGGTGACTGATCAGATATGCAACACCGACAGCAATAAGACCACCAGCAAAGGCAAACATGGTAATTGCGCAGGATCCTAGATCCCAATAAATAGCCATGGCCGCACCAAATCCCGCCCCTGTTGAAGCGCCAAGAATGTCAGGAGAGACCAACGGATTCTGAAACATTCCCTGATATGCAGCACCCGCCGTTGAAAGAGCAGCACCCACAAGAATAGCTGAACAGATTCTGGGAAGACGGATGTTGAACAGTACGCTGTAGACTGCAAAGTCCCAGGTTCCTGGACCAGGAAGAGTCAGAGGAAACAGATCAAAAATGCCTGCAAAGAATGCAGACAACATCTCCATCATGACGGTCAGCGGATAGAAGGAAAAAAATATCGAAAAAAAAGCATCATAATGGCTGAACACCGAATTTGCAGCTGAAAAGAGGGAAGAGAGAAACACCAGAACAACATCAGAGATACCAAGAGAATATCTACCAACAGCGAAGGATCCGACAATGCAGACCACGACAGAGAGGATCAGGAGGATGAATCTGAGCCGATAGTTTGGCAGTTTCCGATCTGAGGAGGAGTGGGAAATCTGAACTGCATCAGCCATGTGTATATGATTATCCCTGCAATGATGATTAAATCTCTTGAGTCTCATCAATTTTGTTAATGGGATATTATTGACTGATCAAAAATATTGAAAAGGCAACGCGAAATGATACCCTGGAACACAACTACTATTTGAAAAAATATAGATATAATTTTGTCAAATTACGCAGTGAAAGCTAAGATTACCGGAACGAACACCAATGCTATCATACTCATCAATTTAATCAAAATGTTCAGAGCAGGGCCAGACGTATCCTTAAACGGATCACCGACAGTATCACCGATAACTGCTGCCTTGTGTGATTCAGAGCCTTTACCACCAAAATTACCAAGCTCAATGTACTTCTTTGCATTGTCCCATGCACCACCTGCATTTGCCATGGTAAGCGCAAGGAGAACACCTGCAACAAGCGATCCCACCAGGAGACCACCAAGGGCGAGTGGATCCCAAAGACCGATGATAATAGGGGAACCGATTGCAATAACACCCGGTAAAATCATTTTATGAATTGCTGAATCGGTTGCAATAGAAATTGCGGACGTGTAATCAGGCTCCGCAGTACCTTCCATTAATCCTTTGATATCTTTGAACTGGCGGCGAACCTCAATAACGATCTTCTGTGCTGCCTGACCAACTGCAGTCATCGTAAGAGCAGTGAACAAGAACGGAAGCATTGCACCGATCAGAACACCGATAAACACGTTAGTGTCTAAGAGATTGATGGCATCAATCTCAAGACCAGCACCCTTGAGGGCCGTTACGTAAGCACTGAAAAGTGCAAGAGCCGTAAGAGCAGCAGAACCAATAGCAAATCCTTTTCCAATCGCAGCTGTCGTATTTCCGACCGCATCAAGTGTATCTGTGATCTCGCGGACCGAATGGGGCTGACCAGCCATCTCGGCGATACCACCCGCATTGTCAGCAACCGGACCGTAGGCATCAACAGCAAGCGTCAAACCGAGAGTCGAAAGCATACCAACAGCTGCAATACCTATACCATACATGCCAGCAAAGTGATATGCAACAAAGGTCGCGGCTGCAATAACCAAAACAGGCCAGACAGTCGACTCCATACCCTTGGCAAAACCATTAATGATGTTGGTAGCAGCTCCGGTTTGACAGGATTCAGAGATTATCTTTGTTGGCTTGTAGTCAAAAGAGGTATAATATTCTGTAATCAGACCAATACCAAAACCGGCAACAAGACCCGCAATGGTGGCAAACCAGATACCTATGCCAAACTGGCCACCAACGAGGTTGGAGGTCAAGAGATAGGTTGCGATCACTGAGAGAGTTAATGCAATAACGGTTCCTGTGTTAAACGCCTTGTGGATTGCAGCAGTTTCGTTCTTTTTGGTTCGAACAAACAGAGTACCGATGGTAGCTGCAATGATACCACATGCAGAAATCAACATCGGCAGAAGAATGACGTTAAGTTCACTGATAGTATCACCAAACAAATCACCTGCAAAGATTGCACCAACAGAACCAAGCGTCATAGATGCGATGATAGAACCCACATAGGATTCGAAGAGATCGGCACCCATTCCAGCGACATCACCAACGTTATCACCAACGTTGTCTGCAACAACAGCCGGATTGCGATGATCGTCTTCGGAAATACCCACCTCAATTTTTCCGACGAGATCGGCACCAACGTCAGCTGCCTTGGTAAAGATACCACCACCCACACGAGCAAAGAGTGCCACAGAGGAGGCACCAAAACCAAAAGCTGCCATGTTGGAAACGGCAAAATTAACACCGAAGAGGCTATCAAATCCACCAAAGATGGTGCTTAAGACAATGAAAACAGTGGAAGCACCTAAGAGACCAAGACCGACCACGGACATGCCCATGACCGAACCACTCGCAAAGGATACTTTAACTGCATCGGCGATACCGCGTTTTGCAGCATTAGTAGTTCTTACGTTTGCCTTGGTTGCACCATGCATACCAATATATCCTGCAAGAGAAGAAAGAGCTGCGCCAATGACATATGAGGGTGCTGCACAAATACTCATACCATCGTCAGTGACGAAGGAAAGACCTACAAGAATGATTGCAATGACGGCAACAAAAGCTCCGATTGCACGATACTGACGATTCAAAAAGACCATTGCACCAAGGTGAATGGCTGCAGCGATCTTTTGCATTTTCTCATCGCCAGTTCCCTCTTTCTTGACGATAGAGTAGGAATAAATGGCGAAGAGAAGGCCGATAACGGCACATATGGGTGCGAGATAGATCAGATCCATACGAATCAAAAACCCCCGGATATCCGGTTTTGTTTTTCCTTATATTACAGGATAGATTACTTAATAATACTACTGTAAAGAAGAATTTTCGGTACTACTACAATAATAAATAATAATTCAGTACAAAATACAAAAAATTAAAAAAATTTTGATTATTTTGATTATTTTTAATTATTAATGAACATGAACAAATAACACAAAAATAATTTCATAAAAAAGTTTTATCACCCAAAAAACACAATTTTTCGTATCCCATCGTGAACAAATCCACCACGATCGCTTCCGCAGGTGTCGGGTTGATGTTCATCTGTTTCTGGAATGAAGTTTGACCCTGCCATGTCCCTGTATTCACGCCGAGCACCCCTCGATAGCTGACAATTCCCGTGATGTGGACGTGACCAGTATGGAGAATATCCGGGACATCACGAATTACTAAATGATCCCTCGGAGTGGAGAGCAATGGAGTCCTCTGTCCATAAATCGGGCCAAGATGACGACGTTTCAACATCTCTTCCATGATCTCCCCTGGACGATCATAGCTTGTTCCCGGAATAAATTTGATCAGATCATCAATGCTGCGCCCGTGATACATCAAAATATTCACTGACTGGATGTTCACGACGGCTGGATTTTCCACAAATGTAACATTACTCGGAAATTGATTCCTGAATTTCTCAGGAAGAACAGGTTGAGGTTCTGCAGCTCGCACTGCATCGTGATTACCAGGAGAAAGAACAATTTGCAGATGTGACGGAAGAGTCGAGAGCATCTCTCCAACCGCATCGTACTGTTCATAAATCGTTTTAATATGCAATTCCTTGTCTTGATTTGGGTACACACCAATACCATCGACCACATCTCCTGCGATCAACAAATACTTGATGTCTGGTTTTGTTTCCAACCACAAGGCAAACTCATCCCAAGCATCCAGAAGAAACGTATCACTTCCAACATGCATATCCGATATGAGAACAGCCATACCCGGCTCTTTGGAAGGAGAAAGAGCATGAGTCAGTGGAATTTCCGGCCGAAACAACGTGTTGGAAAAGATCATACCACTCCCTCCACTCATATCACGAGCTAGTTTTCCGCGAACACCAATAACCTCATCGGGAATTATCTTCTCCGCTTCATCAAATCCCTCACGATTTTTGTTGAACAACACCTTGATCGTGCCTGTCGGATCCTCAATCTCCACAATACGATGCCCCTTTGAACTGGTCGAACCCCCAACCACTATACCAATGACACCGATATCTGTGTCGGCAAACCAGTTGTTTTGTTTTATCAAAGCCTCAATCGGAATTGGATTGACACGAGATCGCATCATCACAGAAAGGACGTCATAACGATTGCGAAACAAAGCAAAAGATTCTTCCGGATTCGCCATCGGAACAGAAAAATCATCTCCTCCCGCAAGAATTTCCGGCAAAACACTTGCACCGACCGCAAGTTTATCAATCCGCGTCGCCAACATACCTGGCACCTCCTTTGGTGTCACCACCGAAACAGAGGAGGATATCGAATTAATAATACCCTCAATGATGCCAGAACCACCGTTTTCACTAATATAAGCGACTACCGCTGGATGGACTAACAGATCAGCCTCAAGGAACCGTGCGACGATCTCTTTCTTTTGCATGGAAAATCAAGAAGAGTGTATAAATCCACCCATTCGAAACAAAGTGGCTAGACACTTTAGATATGCAACGATCCAACAAACATTCCAACATGATGGATGGTATCGGAAAGTTTGGAACAATCCACCGCATAACATGATCACACATGATCGTGACCATTTTCAACACACTATTCAGCAAATATCTCATTCACGAAACAAATTCCTTCGATTAATAGGAATGCATGAAACACACCCTTTGATAGATGACCGGGAAACACAATTAATATTTAAGACACTTTATGAACAGATTGTACCACGCCAAACATCAAGAAATTATCTTATTTTTTACATGTCCACCATCTTTCAGCACTTCAACTACAATTGATTGTGAGGCGATGAGTGCAGACATCATACGTACAATAAATTCGTAAGATACCAACCAGTCATGACACGACATAGGTAATGCCATCATGACAAAAGTCTGCACTTAAGATAGATTTTGGAAGATGGAACAACAACCACCTTTTTAACTCAAGCGATACTGCAACTGATGATAGCAATGCAGTGTTGGAGAATCTTTCATGTGGAGTGTTGTGATACGATGTCAAACATCGCTCATCATCCTCCAACATGACAATAATATCGTTTGCAGCGACATGATAGTTTTTTTGCAGTTCCTGCTGGACTGTTATATATCTTTCGTCCATGATTTTTTAACCTATACAAGACGACGCCTTAGAGAAGTGGTTGCAAAATTTTGCACTCTCGAAGACTCGGATCGTTTACCACTACTGCACGTATCTGATTAGTAGGACTGTTAAAATAAATTTCTGTTGTTCGACCGTGACGACCATGTGAAACAACGCGAGCGGTGACGATACCGAGCATGTTCAGCTCGTTGATGATATCAGAGACTCGACGATGAGTTAGGGGTTCGATATCGAGTTCTCGTGCAAGTTCGCGATAAATATTAATGACACTACCGCTAGTAAATACTTTTTGACCTGAAGAAGAAAGGATAAGCATGGCACAGAGTACCATTTTTCCCTGACGTGGAAGGGTCTGGACGCACTCACTCATGGTGTCAGTTTCAATATTTTCCTGAGCGTGACGAACATGATACTCAAGAACTTTACCTGAGGATTCGCGCTCAGCAAGTTCTCCAGAGACACGAAGAAGATCAAGAGCTCGCCTAGCATCTCCGTGTTCCTGAGCGGCAAGCGCTGCACAAAGAGCAATGACATCTTCACTAACAGTATCGGGAAGAAATGCCATCTCAGCACGCTGATGTAGAATGTCCCGTAGTTGAACAGCATCATAAGGAGGAAAGACCAATTCTTCCTCGGAAAGAGAGGAAAGAACACGAGGATCCAGAAAATCTTTAAAGGTGAGATCATTGGAAATTCCAATAATACTAACTCGAGCATTTTTGAGGTCACTGTTGATTCTCGTTAAGTTATAAAGAGTATCATCACCACTTTTTTTCACGAGTTTATCGATTTCATCAAGTACAATGACTTGCAGACCTCCAACTTGTTCAAGAACATTTTTGAGCTCGGAATATACCTGATCAGTATGCCAACCAGTTGCGGGAATAGTATTTTTAGCGCGATCACTTGGTTTGAAATTGTAGCCGCTGATGTAATTCGCAATTTGAGCAAGCACACGATATTGGGTATCAATAGTCTCACAATTAAGATGTACCATGCGACAAGGAGAAAATTCAGAACTTTCGTTTTCTAGTTCAGATCCAACAAATTTAACAGTTGCAGTCTTTCCAGTACCGGTCTTACCATAGATGAGAATGTTAGAAGGGGTCGCACCTTGAAGAGCTGGTGCAAGAATAACTGCAATGGAATCGATTTGATCTACTCGATGTGGAAGCTCACGCGGGTTATAGCTATGACGAAGAACTTCTCTATTTTGAAATATTTTATTTTTAATTGTGTATTTTTTGAAAAGACCGGTAAATTTGTAAGGTTCATTAGACATAACATATCAGATCTGTAGATTACCTTACGTTGTCTTTCTTATTAATAAGTCGCTATTTTCGTTAGAACAGTTTAATGATT